>JAEYXC010000264.1 GCA_023428655.1 Bacillota bacterium
ATTTCAATATAAGGCTTATAATACAATTCAAGACTTTTATGATCCATGATATAAACATAATCGATGGCATTATCATGAATGATATTCTCTAATTCGTCAATGGTTCCGAGATAACCCTCTGTCTCACCGTGTAGCGATATACAGCCGAGGATATTTAGATTCAGATTACTCTTGTTCACATAATCAATGAATTTTCGATATCTATAGATATCCCCCATAAGAATGGTCCGCGGATAATATTTGTGGTTCTTCTTTATAAGAATGCGTCCCACATATGCACTAAGTAATAATAAGACATATTCAAAGCCAAGAAACAGCATGTAAAACCTTATTTCTACCTCCGCTCTTCCGATATAAAATAATAGAATCGAAACAACTGCGGTAGCAAATATAAATGACCGTGTTATGTACTTGATAATACGATCTGGATAAAAGAAGATATTTACATTGTAAAGCGTAGCTGCCTTATTTAAGAACATACATACAAGATTAAAGCTGATGCATAGTACCAGATAATACCCATAAGCTTCGAACACATTGATTCTTAGTATCGTGCCCGTAAGTAATGCCGCAATAATTCCAACTATGAAATCACTTACCATATAAGTAAAATTTGTTTTAACATGTCGATAAAATCTTAGCATAAGCTCCTCCCATCACATTATATTTTTATTTCCTTTCTATAATAAATTAGAATGTCAAAGGCCAGCTATCAATTTGTCTACCCTCGATTAGCCTAATGCTTCGCTTTCACTATGCTAACTGGTGTATGATATTAGATTAGGCTTTGACATTCCAAGCATATTCCAAATTACGGTAACTATGTACTCTCATTGTAGCCTAAGCTTCTCCTTTCATCAAGAGAATTCTACCATAAATAGGTACAATATATACTAAATTTTAGCATTTTGTAGCAAAAAATACCGTAGAAAAACGTCGATATTTTCATTTTTTGAATTAAAATTGTGCTAGTGACAGGGATGGAAGCATATGGTATAATCTTCACGTGTTAATTAAATACATTATAAAGATAATAGCAAACTTACCGAAAGGTTAGGGCGCAAAGCTAAGGGTCTAAGGTCTTTTATTGACTATGATTGCCAGTTGCCTAATTATAATTGGCCACGGACTTCTTGCGTATCTTTGTCAAGGAGTTTTTTTGCGTCTATAAGGAGGAATGGGTTTCTAAAGCAAAAAACATCCAAAAAATATGAAAACATGTTAATCGCAAACTTACCGAAAGGTGAGGACGCAAAGCTTAGGGTCTAACGTCATCGCACTATGATCGCCAGCTGCCACGGTTATGGTATTGATTTGATCTCTCAAACTTATTGAGACCGTTCTAATAATCAATATCAGTATTTTAAGGAGGATATATGATTTATTTTAAAGCTATTATGAAGCGCTTTATTCCTGTTGCATTAAGTGTTCTTTTAATAGTACTATTAGGTACTTCCAGTACAGTGACTGCAAAATCGACCAATTATAATAGACGTCCAAAGAAGAATGTTGTTACTATTACACCTACACCTACCGTAAAGCCTACACCTACGGTAAAACCTACACCTACCGTAAAACCCACGCCTACCGCAACGCCTACACCGACGGCAAAGCCTACTCCAACCGCAACTCCCACTCCTACTGCAACACCGACACCGACAACCACACCGGGCAGATTGCCCATTGAAGGTTATCGAAAGGTCGTATACGTTCAGGATTTCGGAGCTTATGGCAATGGAGTGAATGATGATACCAAGGCAATCAATAATGCCCTTAACAGCGGTGCAGATGCCGTTGTCTTCGAGGCAAATGCAACCTATAAAACCAACGATGTCATTCTAATGGAGACCTCCGGAGTTACTGTCTTTGGAAATAACGCTACCGTGTTTACCGACAATGACTACAGAAAGACTTCCCCTTATTATGAATGGTACTTCAATGTCGAAGCAAGTAATATCAATCTCAAAAACTTAAATATTGAAGCCAGGGAAACAAGACCCGTCGGTTATAAGACTCAGTTTGTAATTATGAATGCATCCAACGTAACCGTGGATACCTGCTCTTTCACTATTCCCTCTACGGTAATGCCTGCAGGTGCTTCCCACAATATTGAATATAGTAATCTGGACCTTTTTACAGGCTGGCATAATATCATAATTCAGAATTCAACCTTTGTTAACTTAGCTGATACCAATGCAGGTGTGTGTGCAGAGTTTCATGATATCTATAATCATGGTGCATCGGACTTAATCTTTACCAATAATACCGCTACCTCCAACTGCCATGATGAGATAATTGCTTCCTTTACCGGCTCGACTACTACGATTACGAATGTTAATATTACAAACAATACGATTAATGCCATTGCTGGCAATATATCAAAGCCCAGAACACTCGGTGTCAGCCTTGGATATGATGGCTTTGGATTAGAAAATGTAACCTTTACCGGAAACACTCTGAATGTCGCAGCAGACTTTGCTGCTATTGCAATCGGCGATTCAAAGAATGTTACCGTGGCAAATAATACAATAAACCTTACACCACTCGTGAATTACAACTATGTATATTTACTAAAGGGCTCCATTGTTGATAATAATGTTCAGGTGAAGAATAATAACATTGAGATTTTAAATAATCCTTCCGCTAATTTTGGTGGAATATCCAACGGACATTTATATGTTGCTGAAAATAACATCACCGTCAACGCCGATATCAATGACGCATTATTTACCAACAATTCGGTAGTGAACAATAATACCATTACCGTCAATGCAAAAACCCAGCGTTTGGGAAGCTCGATTAATTCCTTTAGCAACAATATTGTAACAATGAACGGCACGGTATCAACGATGTTTGAATTCTACAACAAGGTGTTTACCAATGATGTAACCATTGATAACAACAAAATATCGAGTCTATCCACTAGCACTGCCAACGAAACAATATTTATGTTAAACGGAACCTCACTGAGCGGCTATGTATTTACATTTACCAATAATGAGGTGACTTGCCCTCAGACAAGCCCCAATAAATCATTTTATTACATGTCAATCGCCGATCAGACCACACAGAGTATCGTATTATCCAATAATACCATGCCCAAGTATACGAACACCTATATAGAGGGTGGATTAACCTATCTCTATAATATTATTACCAGACCGTTTACATACGCCTAAACATATATGGTTTTAATAAACCTGACACAGCAAGACACAATTGTCTGACCTGTGTCAGGTTTATTTTTGTCTACTTATCCTTAAGAAGACCATCACCCTACACATAATCCTTTAGTTGTTTTGTCAGAACCTCAAAATCCTCTAATATACTTAGAGCATCATATTCCTGCTTACTAGCACGAAGTAGTTCTCTAATTCCTTCCTCTGTCTCAGAAATGCTTTGAATTCTCTTCACAATTCCCAGTTTTTTGATCCATTCGTAAACTCCGTTCAGCTCTTCCTCTTTATTGGATAAAGCAATACAGGGAGTTCCGGTAATTACACTAAACAGCATTCCGTGCAACTGATCCGTTATAACCAGCTCCGCTTTTGCAATCTTTTGAACAAAGGAATCCACCACTGCTCTTCGATCAAATATACTAATGTCGGAATTTAATTGAAAATGGTTGTAACCTATGTCCTGCACATACTGCCGGACCACCCTTTCAAGTACACCTGTATCCTCCTTGGATAATTCACTTTTTGGTTCACTGCTTAGGAGCAGCATCGCTCCTTTTCTATCAAAAGCAAAACGGTTCCGATAATTTGAATATAATAGGATATCCGGAATTAGGACAACATTACCTTCGCTCAGATCAAAATACTGCTTTACTGCTTCATAGGACGAACGCTCCCTGGTACATAGGGTTAGATTTTTACACCTTTTCACAAACGCTCGGTCCTTTTCTAATTGTATCCTCCCCTCCTCAGAATCACTGTATATGAATGACTGTGGAAAGATTACCTTCCTGTTGCCTTGATATTTCTTCATTACATCCTTTCGAATATAATCCGTAGTCGGACTCACCCTCGCCATACTTCCTCCACCAGGCATACACAGCAAGTCCTTTTTACGGATGACAAAGGGCAGTAATTTACGTACTGCCTTATACTCGGAGGCAGTGATTTCAATTATGGAATACTCGGGAAAGGTAGCTTCCAGATATTCCATGATCGATATGGCAATATGATGCTCCTTCAGGTTTTTATGATCCTCGCTTCCGATTAAGAAAATTCTCTTTTTCGAACGAAGCTTTGGTTTATTAATCTCTAGAACCTCCGACAGCTTCCATCTTTTCTTATAAGATTCCAGAATACGAACATTAAGCCGATCAAAGCTACGAGTATTTAAGCAAAAACAAATTAATAAGACAATGCTGCCTCTCGTTATTCCAAAATGCTTGTATATTAAGGGACCTCTTCCCAGCACTCGTCTCAAATTACGATAAAAATAGTCCTTATCATGAATGGAGTCAATTGCCTTATGATAGGTTGCATAGGTAGCCCCTCGTAGCTGCTCATATAGGATGCTATAAAATAAGATGGGAAATTCCTTATGTAAAACCGAATTCGTAAAGGATGCATTAATTTTTGCTTCCACCATCTTACTTAAGGACATGGCTGCAGACAGTCTGGGTTCCTTTGCCGCGGTCGACATGATGGAATTCTCTCGGATCAGATAGTAATAAAGGACATCGCCTATGCAGGAAATCTTATTCACATGCATTGCAAAATTTAAGGAAAACCCAAAGTCCTCTGCAAATATTATTTTATTATCCCAGAAAAATAGCTCATGCTTTCGAATAAGCTCCGCCTTATACAAACGGTTCCAGGCCTCCCAGCCCACGGTATACTTCGCAAGGGTATTGACAATATAATCTACTCGATTCTGCTCGTTAATCTCATAAATTCCGGTTCTGAAATTACTGGCGGACAATAGATTATCCTCTTCATCAACTCGATAATAATTAAAGATAACCAAATCCGCAGAGGTGGAAATAGCATTCTGTAATGCTATTTCGATCAGATTGTTCGCAATATAGTCATCCCCGTCAAAGAAATAAACATAATCACCGGTAAAGACCTTTAATCCTGCATTCCTCGCATCGGAAAGACCACCGTTTGGCTTATGTATCACTTTGATCCTCTGATCTTTTTTTGCATAATCATCACAAATTTGCGGACAATTGTCCGGCGAGCCATCATCCACCAAAATAATCTCTAAATTATGATAGGTCTGAGCAAGGATTGAATCAATGCATCGGCGAATATATGGCTCCACCTTATAAATCGGTATAATAACACTTACTTTTTCATTCATAATCCGGCCTCCTTCCATCGAGCCCCTTTTTAGTAAGCCTTACTCTTAAGCAGCTTTGTCAAAGCCTCAAACCCCTGAACAATATCCGAGTTATCATACTCTGGTGCTTCTATTTTTTGCAGCTTATGGATTGCCTCCTCCAAATCACCCAAGGATTTTATCATAATGATATAACCTAGCTTGGAAATCCATTCATAGACTCCCTCTACCTTATGATTATAATTTGGTAATACGATGCAGGGAGTCTTGGTAATTGCGCAAAACACCATTCCATGCAAGCGATCGGTGATGACGAATTCGGACCTAGCAATCTTTTGAATAAAATCCTCCATCACTGCCATACGGTCAGTCGCCTTCACGTCCATAATTAATTGGGTATCATTAATTCGAAGCTGTGACGTATATTGCTGTGCCACCTTCTCGATGAATTGCTTATCCTCCTCGGATATCACCCTCTCCAAATCATTTCTTAAAAGAAGCATCCCTCCCCTTCGTTCAAAGTTGAATTGCTTCGAATAATCCGAAAATAACACAATATCGGGAGTCAGAATTACCTCACAATCAAAGTACTGTTTTGCCAGTTCATAGGAGTGACGCTCTCTGGTACATAGGGTGAGATTTCTGGTTCCTTTTATACTCCTTTGATCCTGCTCCAATTCAGCCCTTCCGGCGTCGGAGGCGTCATAATGGATTGTCTGTGGAAATATAATCTTCACATTGTTTCGAAACTTCTTCATGATGTCCCTTCGAATATATTCTGCCAGCATATAAAAGTTTCCGATATTTCCTCCGCCATGCAGACAGATCAGATCCCTTCTTCGAATAAGAAGAGGCAGCAAACGATTAACGGCAAAATACCGAGAGGCCGCTATCTCTACGATAGTATGGTCCGGAAAGGTCTTCTGCAGATATTCAACCTCCGAAATGGCAATATGATGGTCTCCTAAATTCCAGAAATCCTCACTCCCTATTAAATAAAGTACTTTTTTTGAGAAAAGCTTTGTTCTGTTATACTGAAGGGTCTCCGAAATTTTTCTAAGCTTGATTGTCATATGAATAAGAAAGATGCTAATCTTATCCATTTTCTCTGTGGTTAGAAAGAGAGCCTGCAGCTGAAGCACCATCCCTCTAAGAGTTTTGTAGTATTTCATTAAGGAGAAGGGCCTGGCCGCTGCTCTTCTCATGAGACAATCAAAAAATTCTCTATCCTCTATGGTCGCTAATGCATTTTTATAATTATAAAAGTTTAACCGTTCAAGCTGCTCCTTCAAAATTCCATAAGACAAAACAAAAGCATCCTGTTCAATTCTAGTACCTTTCCTGGTTCGTATCAGCTCAGCCTCCAGGCATTTACATAATTCCAACGCTTCGTTCAATCTTGGCTCTGTTGGCAGGGCTGCCCGTACAGAACCCTTCCGTACATAATAATGATATAATATGTCAGAAAGATAGGATATCTTCTCTGCATACAGAGCATAGCGCAGGGAAAAGCCCAGATCCTCTGTGAGAATTAAACCGCTGTCCCAAAAAAGCAAATGGTTATTCCGGATGATTTCTCCCTTAAAAAGTCTGTTTCCAATCTCCCACCCCCATTGGTAATGCCGAAGCTGCTTTAGAATATATTTTAGTCTCTTATTCTCCTTAACCTCATGGGTTGACGTTATCCCTGTTACCAGGGCTAATAGGTTATCAAACTCATCGTATTTATTATACTGAAATACAACCAAATCCGCTGAGGTTGCCAGGGCATTGGTATAAGCAACCTCGATGAGATTATTTTCTACATAGTCGCCGCCCTCCAGAATGTATACATAATCTCCGGTAAAGGCGCTCAATCCCGCATTTTTCGCATCCCACAGGCCACTGTGTTCCTTATGTATTACTGTTATTCTTGAATCCTTCCTTGCATACTCATCACATATTTGAGGGCAATCATCCTGGGATCCGTCGTCCACCAAGAGGATTTCCAGATTATCATAGGTCTGAGCGAGAACAGACTCAATACAACGGAGAAGCTGATCCTGCATATTATAGATGGGTATAATCACACTCACTTTTTTATCCATAGGCTAATTCCTACCATTCGCTAATTTTATGTATGCTTTCTTTAAGCCCTTTTCTTACTCAAAAGCTTGTCCGATATTTTCCGAATAACCTGGTGATAAATATAATGAAATTCTTTGGTCCGATAAAATAATGCCAATATCAAAGCATTCGGTGCGATTAAGCATAATACTATTTTAAGTATAAAATGGAATACTGTGGTACTGGGTAACAATGTGGCCAGAAAGTAGGTTATAAGACAGCTAGCAACAGCGATCAGCCAATAGAGTGCCTGTCTTTTAAAGTATTGGATAGGAGACCTTTTAAAATAGGATTTAAATAAGACATAGGGCTCATACCACATATTAGTCAACAGTCTTGCGATTGCTGTAGCTAATAATATTCCAAACAAACCATAGCTTTTGCCAAGCCAAATCGATAGCACCAGATTAATAAAAGCGGTAATCAAAAATACATACTTTGTCTGTCGGAACATTCCGGTGGTATCCCGGTATATGGAAACACTGGTTAATGTTCCGGGCATAAAGAAGTTTATTACGATGACGATTACCGTCAGCATTCCGAATATATATTCCTTTCCGATCCAGAGGGTGATAAAGTCATTAAACAATACAAGAAAGCAAACGGAGCAGAAGGTCATAATCCAAAAAACGATAAAGTTCAATATCTTAAATATCTCGAACTTCCACTCACTATCCTCGGAGGCATTTAAGTTACCAACGCTGGAGGTGATTGAATCAAAGATAATATCAGTAAAGTGATACACGGCCACAATGATGGTTAGATAGTTCGAATAGAGCCCCACATATACCGTTCCAATCATCATGGATATGATAAAATTATCCGTATTATTTAATAAAACTCCACCTAATTTATACAAAAACATGGATTTCACATTTTCAAATATACTTTTTTTCGTTGCCAAATCCAGTTCCTTTGTACCGCTGATAAAAGGATATACCTTTTTGGCTTTGTTGGATTGAAACCAATTGACCAAAAAGGTTCGTACAATAAAAACAATTAAGTAAAGCATGAAGTTCTTGAATACCACCAATATTACGATTTGCACCAGGGTCTGCAGGATTGTTCCTACGAGTGAGTAGATTGTGATCAGGTAGCCCTTTTGATCCGCAGTAATAATCGTATATCGATAGGCCATCAAATAGGAAATAACGATATTGGCAACATACAACAGATAATAGATCGGCAAATACGGTATCTCCGTATCTAAATTCACCACATAAGGCAGAAGGGGCAGCATGCCGATGCCAATGATTGCTACAACAATGGCGATTCTATGATAGATCCTTTTGTAATAGGTCATCAATGCAACTATGGTGTCCGTATCATTTTCCAGTAACGGCTTATACATGCTGTACACAATGGCTGATCCAAAACCCAGATCCGCCAGAGAAAGCAGCATTAAGATATTATAAAACATGGAGTTGATTCCCAAGTATTCAATTCCTAAGGTGTTAATAAATATTGTTCTGCTTACCAGCTGCAGGAGCAAGGAAATAACATGACTAAGGGAGCCGGTAATAATATTCAGTGATACATATTGTTTTCTTGTTCGACTTTTCAATAATTAAGCTCCTTGTCTAAATGATATATGTTATGCTGAAAGATTTTTTTCATTTTACGTATCAAACGATATTGAAGTCTTTTCAAAAAGGACAGCTCCTTTTTCAGGTCGGTTTTGTAATACCAACGCAGTCCCGGATCCAATTGAGCCAGGCTATAGTTTTTTCGCAGTTCCTCCTGAATAATCAGATAAAGCACAATACAGGACGGATGAGAGAAGTGGATTTCATTTCGAAAGGCCTTCATCATATCGGCCAGCTCCTCGTCCTTATACTGGAAGCCATATTCTCGGGGATCATTTTTCCCTGCTAATAGACATAATATGGTAAGATGGCACTTTTCACATTGGCAGCAATTAGACCCACCCTCTGATTCCCAGCAAACACGTAGGTGTATCGGCGATTTTGTACGTTTCACATATTCACTGATGCGGTTCACCTTATGCTGCCGGCTATATTCATAACCATCATGAGCGACACGGCAACCACAAAATCGTACAAAATTATCGATGGTGGGATCCGAAGCACAGGTTGAATGATCTTCTTCGGTTAAAGAGGAGGCTATGTAAATCTTCCCAATTTTCGCTGTATATGCGGCAGGTGCTACATGACCAATGATTCCAATTCCATGCTGAAAACCATACCACCAATGATTCCCTGTCCTTAATGCGGTATATTCACTTAAAGCTCCTTCGTTTAGAAAGCTCCGGAAGGAGGTTTTAATCGAAAGGTAGCCCAGTTGATTATCGTTTGCTATCCCTCCGATCCATTGATCCACCCGCTTCCAGCCTATCTGATCCTCCAGCGCAATATCCGCTCCCCATAAGGTCACCAATATTGGCTTCTCCTCAATATGTGTGATCAGGGTATTATAGGCATCAACACCACCACTAAAGAAGGTGGCTGTTTTATCCGAAGCCTCTTTCGAATTATCCGTTACCTTCCTTGTAATAATCCTTCCTTTGAAGGATAGCTGGGGATACATATGAATAAATCCTTGCTTAAACTCCTCTATACTTTCATAAAAATCCTTATCAATATCTTCAACCGCCACTTCTCCGTCAAAAATCCATACCACAGGTAGAATATTGCACAGAAACGGAATGATGGCGATACTTTTGGGAACTGCCTCGATATTCATGGAATACTCAACAAAAAAAGTATTGGTGGGCTGAAAATATTTCGTCCATTCCCCATGAACCGAATACACACATTCCAGACGATTTTCGTATACTCTTACTTCCTCGACGATAATTTTATTCATATGCTGCATCCCTTTCCTGCATAATTCAAAGTATTCTTTTATACTTTTTAAGACCAAGGACGTCTATTTTGCCTCTAGTCCTGATGCTCTTCCTGCAAAGAGCTCTCTTCATATGGAATATATAATTTCTTCATCATATTTTTCCCCTTACGAAGCAGGCGATAAAGAAGTCTTTTCTGCTCGGACAGCTCCCTTTTTAAATCCGCCTTGTAAAACCACAATAAGCTAGGACTTAGTTCCTCAAACGTATAGGTTTTTCGCATCGTATTCTGGATATCTTGATAGACCGGAATATATGAGCTGTCGAGAAAATGGTATCTCGTTTTAAAATCCTTCATTATGTCCCCGAACTCCAGGTCCGAATAAAGAAAACCATAATCTCTTGGGTCGTTACCTCCTGCTAATAAGCATAATATGGTACGATAGCACTTTTCACAATGGCAGCAGTTAGAGCCTCCCTCCGACTCCCAGCATACTCTTAACTGGATCGGTTTGCCGATTCTTTTTACATATTCACCGATGCGATTTGTTTTATCCTGGCGGCTGTATTCATATCCATCATGAACCACCTGGGCTCCACAGAATCTCACATGATTGTCAATGGTAGGGTCCGAGGCACAGGTCGTATTGTCCTCGGCAGTTAAGGATGAGGCAATGTATACTGTCCTTATCTTATACTGATATGCCAGAGGCGCCATGTGTCCGATAATTCCGATTCCATGTTGATATCCGTACCACCAATTATCCTCCGATAATTGGTAAGCAAGATTACTCAAAGCTCCCTCCTCTAGAAATCGTCGAAAGGAGGTTTTTATCGATATATATTCCAAATTGTTTTGAGCTGCAACCCGCGTAATATGCTGATCAACCAGCCTCCAGCCTACCTGGTCCTCGAAGGTAATATCCGCACCCCACAAGGTTACAAGGATTGGATTTTCTTCCATATGTGATATTAGCGTATGATATGCATCCACCCCTCCGCTAAAAAATGCAGCCGTATGATGCATATCCTCCTGTCCATTGTCCACCAGCTTTTTTGGGGTAATTCTCCCTTGAAAGGACACCTTCGGATACATATTGATATAGCCCTGCTTAAAGGCCTCAATGCTCTCATAAAATTCCAGATCAAGCTCCTCCAGTATTACTTCCCCGTCAAAAACCCATACCAGCGGTAAAACATTACACAGAAAGGGGATAACGGCTATGCTCTTTGGAACTGAGTCAATGGGCTTTGCATACTCCGCAAAAAAGGAGCTGATATCCTTGAAATATCTGTTCCAATCACCGTGAACAGTATAGTAACACTCCAGACGGTTATTCATCACCCTTACATCCTCTATTACAATGCGATTCATACATACCTCCCCATGGCCTCTGTGCCATCTCAAATATACCGGAGTAAAAGTTATTCTCCTTCACTCTTTCCTCTTAGAAACTCTATGTAATTATTATTTTACAGGTTTTCGTAACCCCGTTCGCTGTTGTCGCTGAGATAATACAGGTTCCGGCCTTTCTTAAACGAACATATCCACCATCAACGGTTGCTATACTCGGATCCGAGGATACCCAGGTTATTGTTCTATCCTGCGCGTCCAAAGGCATTATTTGAGCGTTAATTTTTTTTACATCACCAACTCTACCATAAAACTCTTCCATCTCTAAGGTGATTGCTTCGGGCTCAGTCACCACGTCACCCTCCAGGGCAGTAACCTTTACATAATCAACCAGCATTTCCATTTCGGTGATAGCCGGATCCGGTGTACCTCCCGCCGCTCCTACCGCCAGATTGAGTATGATATAAAAGGGCTCCCTTAATCCTTCATCCGTAATGGGAACGGTATAATACAAAATATTATCACAATAAAACTTAATTGCTGTATCACTTTTCTCAACCGCATAGGTATGAAATTGAGTGATATCGATCTCTTGGGATTTGGCAGCGTATTGGCTTAATGCAGTTGCAGTGGGATATTCCTTAATAAAAACTCCTCCCTGCACCCTATTCACCTTGCCAAAGGTTTCCATGATATCTATTTCTCTTGCCTCAAGCCAGGAATCTCCTCTGGTTCTTTGGCTATTGTAGTCGACTTCATAATCTGCTCCCAGCAACCAGAATGCGGGGAAAGCACCACTTTCATAAGGCAATTTAATCCTCGCCTCAACTCTTGCATTACCGATTTCCAATCGATTATTTGTATGGATACTGGCTGAAGTCCAGGCACCATTACGGTCCTTTCTTGCCTTTAGTACCAGATATCCATCCTTTAAAAATACATTCTCTGAACTGTCCGTATAGTTTTGTAATTCAAAGTTACGGACGTACCCATACTCATGACCCCATTTCCTAGAATCGAGTGCGGAGCCATTAAAGTGTTCCTCCCAGATAATATTGGACGAGCTTTCCGCTACATGTACGGTAGCAAGTAGAACAATAATCTGCTTATTCGGTGCTGTAATGGTACAGGTCACCTTCGCTTCTCCCTTACTTAGGGCTGTTACATAACCATTGGAGGCATTGACCCTTACCACAGCGGGATCAGAGGACTTCCAATGATATTTAGAGGACTTAATTTTACCTGCTATATTAATGTCAAAATGCTCACCCACCTTTAGGTCAAGCCTTGTATTTCGAAGCCTTGGAACAGAGCTCTCGTCTCCTACAATGACATTACTGGTTAGGGTTATTAATTCCCCCTTCGAACCGGTTATACGGCAGCTTATGGTTGCCTCTCCGGCATTCACCGCTTTGATTACCCCATTCTTACTGTTTACTGATACAATGTTGTTATCAGAGGTTACCCAATTATAGGTGAAACCAGGCCTTTTACCATTGATATTGATATTATAGGTCGTTGATTTCGCCATCCGGATTGTATTCGCTGTCAGTGACACCGAATCACCATATACATAGCCTCGTAATAAACCAACAATAAATACAGTTAATAGAAAAACAAAGTAAAAACGCTTCATAATTCACCTCCACTTCATACTCTGCGATTATCCCCTTCTTATCTAATATTTGACATTAAGGACCCCATCCTCCCGGTATTGCATTACACCGGAATATGGATTATTTGTTTCCGTACGATTAAATTCGTCAATGGATAAAAATACGACAAACCATCCTAAAAATCCATTCAATACGGTGGATGAAAACATAATCATAAAAATAAAAAACATTAGTATCAAAGAATATATATTCTTCTTCGCCACATTAAAATAACCGATGACCAGTACAACCAGGCCAATAAAGGAGGTTTCAATTAAGATGCGCAGGATATCACAATGCAATATATTGATATATGCTCCTTTATTATCCAGGTAATATTTTATGCTACCCAATCCATAATTCGTGATATCTGTAGTTACCACCTCCCGCAGCTGGTCGAACCTTCCCATGGTAAACTGTCCAAAATCGATCTGGAAGGCTGCCTGAAACCAGTTGGCAAATTGATCCGTTAATATGGCATAAAGCACTAAAGGTGAGCTGATGAAAAGTGCTTTCACCCCATATTCCATGTACCTTCCAACCACTCTTTTTCGAAACACCCAGCCAAACAAAAGGATGCATACCGCAAAGACAACATGAAGGCGCTTGTAGGATAATATTCCGAAGAACAAAGCAAGTAAGCACCTTACCTTTTTGTTTTTCACATAGTAATAGTAGAATAAAAGGGTGTAGATGTGGGCTGTTACGGATTCATAGGGTGAGAAGGAATCAATAAAGGATATTTGTTTGATATGTTCTATATCTAAAATACCTGCAAATTTGTAAAAAAACAGGCTGATATGTCCAATCAAAAGGGTATCAAAATAGAAATCACGATTTTGGTTTTGATCCACATTCACGATAATAAATACCATTAGAAACGGTACAATCAGATAAAACATATCCCACAACAGCAAAAACTTCATACCATTCATCAGGGAATAAAATAGAGTAATCACTCCCAAAACCATCGGAACGGACATGATATGAAAAAAATCATCCATATTATGTATGGGTTTATTCCTATTACCAATTAGGATAATCACTCCGATCATAACCACCAGAAACATGAAGACATACTTAAAGTCATCATTAATATTATCCCGCATATCGCCTAGGATCCAAGCGATAACAAACAACAGATATGAAATTCGTAGCCATCTATAGTCGATTTTTATCATGCCCTATCCTACTTTTCTATTATATTTCTAGTTACCATTGTAATAATTTCATGATCAATTTCCGGGTCAATCTTTCTGGCATAAAACATATCGGAGTTCATTAATATGGGTAAGTCCTCTATTCTCCAGATATAGGGCTTCCCTCTATTCCAGTCAATTAATCTCATATTCAGATTGTCCTTCAGGCGTTGTGGTTGGCATAACCTTTGCCGAAAGTCGGAGTTAATTAAGATTGTCTGCAAAAATAATTCATCCCCGCTTAAGCTATATCGAAAAATCTCCTTAATCCATTGCTCCTGCTTTATCACATGCAAAGCAAAATCATGGGTGATGCTGAACCAATTCGCTCCCTTCTGGAATGGGGTCCCAATCCCTTTTAACCGATTTATCCTCAACAGCTTCTGTAAGGCTAATAACATTTTATCCATGGCGTATAGTCCAAGCATAAACACATTCTTTCGATTCCTGCCATAGACATCCTGAAAGAAATAATAATATTTCACTCGATCCAGATATTGATTTTCAATAGGATCCTCATCAAAGGCTACGAATTCCTTACCCTTGTGTTGATCAAAAAACTGATGAAGCTCATTTTGGGTTTTTATGACCAAATCACTGCCCGATAGCAGATGATAATAATCATAATATCCTCTGTCGGTTGCTGCCTTGAGTAAATCCATTTCACACAAAATCCCACTGAAAGCGGCCCATTTCACATCGCGCGGCTTGATGTAATATACCTTTGAGTCACAAATCCCTCTTTCTAATAATTGAAAATCAGTGAAGCCTGCTTTTTTGTCAATATGGATAAAGATATCATTGCGGGGATCATCCAAGGATTTCAACAGCTTATTCAGATAATCAAAATGATTATGAGCCATGATTAGATACGCATGCCTTCCCATATTGTTCGCCTCCGTTTCCGAATTAAAAGTCCGTTTCACCTATCCAATATTCGAATATACCTTTTTATGTTTTTCCGTGATGTTATCCCAGTTAAAGCAGGATAGATTATAGTGCGGACAATGTCCCGGATCCTTACAGTCATCCTCCGTCTGGAGAATTATTTGCAGCTGTTCCAGCAGGCTCTTACTATTGCTTTTCTCAAAGATATATCCGTATTCGTTAATTACCTCCACAATCTCCGGTATATTGCTTACAATGCATTTTCTCGCATAGCTCATTGCTTCCAGTAAGCTTAACGGCATTCCCTCCACATCACTTGGCAGAATATAGGCAATGCAATTACTAAAAAGCTCCTCGCGTTCTCGCCCATCCACAAAACCCGTCATGATAATCCGTTTATCCTGCTCCACAATGGATTTTATCCGTTCCAGGTATTCATCCGAATGACTGCTTCCACCGGCTATTACCAGCTTCTTATCCGTGTCTAGATCACGATAAGCCTCCAGAAGATAATGAAGCCCCTTTTCCGGTACAATTCGTGCCAGAAACAGATAATAATCATTACGCTTTAGCCCATATTTTTTCTCTATTACATCCGCCTCGATGGGAAGCGGATCAACAACACCGTTCGGTATGTAATGAGTCTCTCGATCATAGGTTTTTTTAAAATACTCCTGCGTACTCTTTGATAATACAATTACCTCATCCGCATATTTCGCTGCTATTTTTTCACCAAATAGCAGATACCTCTTTGCCAACCCGCCCCACTTTGCTCTCTGCCAATCCAGTCCATGGATTGTTACTATGGTTCGGATTTTTAACATATGGGGAATAATTAACATTGCACTGGGTCCTAACGCATGATAATGAATCAAATCATATCTGCCGAATATCGCCCGAAGGGTTGCCAAAAAGGAATAAATAAGTGCATCTAAGCTTTTCTTATTGACTGTCAGAATATTGATCATTCTAATTCCTCTATAATATCGACTTTGGTATTGAGGATGAAGTTTGTCAACTCTACCCTTTCCCTTGCGGTTATAAACCTCAACCTTATCTCCTCTTTCCACAAGTCTCTTCGAAAGTTCCTCCACTACAATCTCTACCCCACCCTCTCGTGATGGGATGCGTTTATGTCCAATCATTGCAATTTTCATATCGGTTACGGCTATGAAGTGATAGCTTTCTCCTTTCTTAATCATTCATTGCAGGCAATAGCGAACCCGTATCATTACTAGAACTGCATTCGCAACAGCTACTTTTATAATGCTTCGCAAAGATCCGGTTGCTTTCCTATTATTAATAACGAAAAAATCTTCCTCTCAGCTTAGTCTTATTCTTATAATAGACAGCCAGAAGGAACAGCTTTCTCAAATGCATTCTGGCTGCTATTGTATAAAGCTTAAGCTTAGCATAACGTAATTGATTAAGCTTTACCTTCCGATGTGCTGATCCAAAGGGTTCTTCCTCTAATAATTTGATAAACTCCTTCCAGGTGTATTTATCCTTTCCGTAGTACATATAGAGTTGTTCAAATATATTTTCAATGCTGTATGCATGGTAGGCTTCAAAGAATACAGCTTCTTTTTTTTGTGTCCTTATAAAATCCTCCAGATATCCTCGGATCTCAGTAGACAACTCCGAGATATTCGGTGTAAACTGCTGACTCTCAGATTCAGCATTAATTCTGTAATAATACCCTTCCTCAGGATAAAGGCTTATCTCCTTCGCATATTCCAGAACCATTAGGTTGAACAACATATCCTCCGCTCTCTTTAAGCCAACGATAAATTTGATCTGATGCTCCCTTACCAGCTGGGTTTTATATAATTTACACCAGGGCGTGCATAGATTAATTCCGGGAAAGAACTTAGAGTACCTCAATATAGCCAGCTGCAATTCCTCCCGCTGTGTGGTATGGAAATTATAATCAATTCCTTGAATCGGATTGCTAATGATCTTATCCTGAAGTACCTTAAGATAATGAAAGATCAGCAGATCCGGTTTCTTATTCTTCAGATGCTCCATCAGCTTCTGACATAGCTCCACATCCAGCCAATCATCAGAATCAAGGAACAACAGATATTCCCCCGTCGCTTCCCTTATTCCCACATTCCTCGCATTGGAAACACCCTGATTATCAATATGTAATACCTTCATAAAGGGAAACCGCATGGCATATTCGTCACAAATACTACCTGCTTCATTCGTTGATCCATCATCTACGATAATGACCTGAATTTCCTTGGTGGTTTGTGCTGCAACGCTATCCAGGCACTTTCTTAAAAATTCCTCGGCTGTATTGTACACCGGTATAATAATCGATATAATGGGCCATCCCCTCCTATCTCTTATCCTGATACCTGCTGTTGCGTATATTGGTGATAGATGTCAATTATCTTATTGCTGTATCCTTCCAATGAGATCATCTTCTCTCTTTTTTCAAAGCAATTTTTTGACATCCTATCTATTTTTTCTCTATTAAGATGCAATTCATCCATTGCCTCTGTCAGCTTATCTTCATTAATGTGATCAATGAGGATACCGGTCTCATTATGCTCGATTAACTCGGGTATCCCACCCATCCTTGATGCAATCACCGGTGTTCCTAGGGCTTCCGATTCCAAGATAGACAATGGGCAATTCTCATACCAAATGGAAGGATATACGGAAAATAGTGCCCTGCTGATTAGCTCCTTCAGCTCTTCCCCTTTTTTAAAGCCGACAAAATCAACATTGGAAATGCCACTGCATATATGCTCCATCGGACCCGTACCGGCAATTTTGAATTTGATATGCGGTAGCCTTTTGCAGCAATTCAGGAATAGCTCCAGCCCTTTTTCCTCCGATAATCGTCCAAAATATAGAACATAATCCTCCTTCTCGGCAGGACCATCCATCTCATTTAGCTCTATAAAGTTATGAATGGTTTCCGTTTTTCCATCATAACGATTGGTTTGATTTAATTTATCCTCGATAAAATGGCTGGGACAGATGTAACGATCAATAAGCTGATAGGTATCCCGCCTCGTATATGTAATGGCTTCCAAAGAGCCGATGAAGCTTTTGATTTTAGAGCCATGGATGCAATTTTTTTTGGTGCAATTCCATTTACTTCCGTTAATACAAAGCTCACAGGTTGCTTGAGACTGAAAATCATACAGTAGATGGTTTGGGCAAATCATCTGATAATCATGAACCGTTTGAACCATGGGAATCTTATGCTCATGTATTTCTTCAATAATGGAAGGAGTTAGTTGAAAATTTATATTATTCAAATGTACAATATCCGGCTTAAACTTTAGAAGTACCGTTCTGATTTTTCTTTTTGCCTCCAGGGAGTAGATGATATGTATGGGATATATTATTTTTCTAATTCCCGCATGATGAAAATCCATGTTGGAGGTATATTCACTCGCGGAATTGAACACTGTGTTTTTATCATCATACATCCCAAAGTATTCCACCTGGTGCCCCATTTTTTCTAAGCAGCTTCCTAATTTTAGAAAATAGGTCTCCGCACCACCCTTTGGATACAAGAATTTATTAACCATTAAAATCTTCATTTTTGTTCCTTTCCGCTTATGTTTTTTAACCCTGCTGTGATTTTTCATTAGAAAACTATTTTTTCTGTTTTGACCCCTTATCTATATACCTTTGATTTTTATAGTAATCATAATTCTTCACGATTCGTCCATATTCCTTGGTGTTAATCTTATTCAATATAATTCCTGCAATATTGCCGCCGGCTTTATGTATATTGTCCCTTGATTCCCGTACACTACGAGTGTCTGTTTTTGCATATTCGGCGATTAGAATAATACCATCCACTTTACGGGCCACTAGATTCGGATCCACCGTTGTGGTGATGGAGGGCATATCCAAAATAATATAATCATATTCCTTCGTGAGCTGACCCAGTATTTCATCAAATCGGTCAGAGCATAAAAGGCCAATGGGATTCACCGTCTTGCCACCACTTGGAATATAGGAAAGATTTTTATGATTGGTATCATAGATCGCTAGAGAATATAACACCTCCCCGGACAAAAACTCGGATAATCCAATCTCTATCCTTTCATTTAGTCTCTTATGCTTTGCGATTTTACGCAAATCCCCATCGATGAGGATGGTTTTCCATCCTGTCGCTGCCATCGATATGGCAAGACTTATGGCCGTCGTTGTTGTGCCGACTCCCGGCTCGCAGCCACTTAACATAAATTTAGAATATCCTTCTCTTTCTTTTTTTAGATGCATTTCAACAACAATCCGATCAATCGCATCGTTAATGAAATAGTTGGTGTTACTGTAAAATTCGATCAACCTTTCCATTTAGCCCATACTCCTTCCGTCCTTTTGAAATAATGGAATGGATCCGATCACATCAATCTCTCCATCTAACCCTATATCGGATAAACTATGTACCTTCTTAGAAAAAACCACACGAACCATCATCCATACACACACAATTCCAATTCCTGCAAGGGTAACAATAATTCTGAATTTCCAATGCTCCAGCTGCATATTGTAGGTTAATTCAACACTTGTGGCTTTATCAAGCAACCGTGCAACATTGTTTGAGGTGATATTATTAACCTCTTCGATAAAAGCATTTGCTACTGCATTCGCTACTTGGATTGCATGATCTGCATTGGACGAAGTAGCATGGATACCCAGCACCAAGGAGTAGGTTTTTACAGAAATCATCTTTTTGATCACATCCGCATTGAGTTCGGAACTTTGCAGTAGACTGGCAGCTCTCTCACATACCTTGGAGCTGGTAATAATATCCGAATATAGGGTTAATGCCGAATAATCTGTCACCGAAAATACCGTTGCCTCTGCAGTATATTCATCCCCCCTCGAATTGTTAACACTAATCAGATAAGCGATTACAAAAAAGACGGCTCCGATTATGGCTATGAGCCACCATTTCCGAAAAATCTCTCTGAAACATCTTTTCAAATCGATATTTATTTCTCTATTCATATACTCCTCCTTGAAGCTAGTTGATTTTCTCGATTTTTATCACATTTACTGGGATTGATTCTCTTATTTTGCTATATTAACGCGTTATTGTCAATTATTATTTATGATTTCTTATAATTATTTTTAAACTCTTTGTATTCCCCATCTAATTTCTGTTATTTTTATAAATTGCGTTGAATATATATAACATTTCTGAATCTACTGCTCTCCATAAACCCTGTTATGCAGCTCCCTTATATTTTTTTCAAAATCAATTCCGATCACCGACATTTTATTAATGGTTACAAAGGAAAAGGTATCTTCCATGGGAATACTCCATTGCTCTATCTCATAATTTCTGTATGTGGGGAATGATAAAATCATTGAAATAATTTTATTCTTACTGAGATTTGTCGTAATCTGTGGTAATACCTGGTCGGACAGTTTTATTATTTTCTTGTAATTCAAGTCCTTTATTTTGCCGAACACGGTCTGTAACACCTCCCGCTGTCTGGCGGTTCTTTCAAAATCCGTGCCACTATAACGGTTCCGAACATATCCCAGTGTCTGCTTACCATTCAGCACATAATTTCCCGGCTTTGATAAAAGATCATTCCCTTCCTCTTCTCCGGTATGCTGGTTGATTTCTTTGATATAATAATTAATGATTGGTATATATTCCTCTTTCACATTTAAGGTAACCCCCTCGAGGGCATCAACAATGTCAATAAAGGTATAAAAATCCATTGATATGTATTTATCGATATTAATCCGGAAGTTTTCTTCTATGGTCTCAATCAGCAATTTAGCTCCACCATAGGCATAGGCAGCATTCAAACGATTATTCTTACGGGAGGGAAGCTTCAAATAAATATCTCTCAATAAAGAGGTTAGGATTATTTTTTTTGTTTTTGAATTGATGGAAACAATAATCATAGCATCCGATCGACCGGAACCACCGGCTTCTCTGGAATCACAGCCAATCAACAGGATATTGTATACATCGTCACTGCTTATCTCCTTGCTATTGATCTTCGTATTCTGGGTGATATTCTCTTCCAGCTCCTCAATCACTGCTTGGGGGGAATCTGTGATGTCCGTGGCTTCTTCTAAAATGATATCCTCTACTTCTTCCGGCACATTATCCTCTGTCACAGTAACCACAGTTACCTCATCCTCCACATCCTCGACCAGATTCATCTTATTCAAATAGAAATTAAGGATAAGATATCCTGCGATACAGATTATCATTATGATGCCGAATATGGTAATTAAGCTTATTTTTGTAACTTTAGAAATATTATATTTTCTCATTGTCCAAACCTATATCCTTTCATATTGGATAAGTATCCAAGGAGCTATTATGTAACGGGACGTATTATGGGAAATAATTCATTTATTTACAAAATGTTGTATATTTTTAATATTTATTCTGTATTATACTATATCGTATACAACTTGCAAAGATTAGTTTAAAATTAAACAAACAATTCTTAATTAACAGCGAATTCCCTTACAAATCATAAAAAGTCAGCAACAAAAAAAGGGCTTGATACCTTATAACCAAAACCCTCCGCTTCCAGCTATTCTATTGTCTCGGCATCCGAGCTAGTTGTTCTGATTTGTTACTCCCGTGTGTACGGTTGACTTCGAAATGCCGAACTGTTTCGCGGTTTGCCTCACAGTCGCATTATTATCGATAATATAATTAGCGATCTCAACCGCGCGTTCCTCTATATAGCCTTTCATAGTGTTCCCCTCTAATTTCGTTGTTGTTACATTGTATGCAGAGGAAATGGGCAGTAGTACTGGGATTCAAAAAGTTATATAGTTACCGGAGCGTCCCTTTACCTATCATTACGACATCTCCATATAGAACAGCAAAAGGCTGCCTCAAATCACATGGCTGGTTTAGGGATGGTGTATCCACAACCATCATTCCTAACACCAACCAGTGTTTTGATTCAGCCTTTTATAATAATGCTTTCCTATTAACCTTTACATCTGGCAAACCTTTCGGGGATTTAAGATATTCTTCGGATCGAAGGCTTTCTTAATTCCTCTCATGATTTCGACTGTAGCAGGGTCCATGCTCTCAAAAAGATAGGATTTTTTCGCGAAACCGATTCCATGCTCGCCGGAAACCTGACCACGGAGCTCTCTTGCTTTTCCATAGATTTTATCCATGGCTTCGGTCATTCTCTTCTCCCACTCCTCTTCGCTAAGATCATCCTTTAGGATGTATGCATGAAGATTGCCGTCGCCGGCATGGCCAAAGCTCTTAATACGGACATTTACTTCCTTATACAAGCTATGAATATACTCCACCATCTCATTCACAGAGCTACGGGGTACTACGACGTCAACCTCATCCATATAGGTAGTGGAGCCCTTGATTGCCTCAAGGAATGCTCCTCTTGCCTTCCAGATGGATTCCTCTCTCTCCGTTGTATCGGAAATCAGGATATCGGTTGCTCCCTGTTCAAGGCATATTTTTGCTACACTGTCATAGGCCTTCTCAATCTCCTGTGTGGAATTACCGTCAAACTTCAGAAGCAGGTATGCGTCAGCACTGTTATCCGGGAACTTCTTACCCAGATACTTCTCTGCGTCAATGATTACCTCTCTTTGCATAAATTCTATGGCTGTGGGTGCCGATTTTGATTTAATGATCATAGGTACCGTACGAATTGCCTGCTCTAAGCTGGGGAAGGGAATTAATAAGCTGATTGCCTTCTGGGGCAGGGGAATGAGCTTTAAGGTAGCCTTTGTGATCACACCCAGAGTTCCCTCCGATCCTACCATCAGATCCTTCATAGCATAGCCGGTACTGTTCTTTACAACCTTGCCACCAAATTCTACAATACTTCCATCGGGTAATACCACCTCCAGCCCGCGTACATAGTCTCTGGTAACACCGTATTTTACTGCTCTCATTCCACCGGCATTGGTACTGATGTTACCGCCGATGGTTGCTGATTTCTCACCGGGATCCGGAGGATAGAACAGGTCTCTTTCCTGAACATAGGCGGAAAGCTCCATCAATAGTACACCAGGCTCTACGGTGATGGTCAGATTGTCCTCATCCAACTCCAGAACATGATTCATCAACGTAGTATCTAACATAATACCATGCTCCATTGCCACGGACGCACCTACCAGTCCTGTCCCAGAGCCACGGGGTGTAACGGGAATATTATTGATGTAAGCATATTTCATGATCTCGGATACCTCTTCCGTCGAGATTACCTTAATCACGACATCCGGAAAGCTCGTCGTATCACTCAACTCATCATGGCTGTATTCTTCGTTAATATTCTCGCCATAGAGAACACGCTCCGGATCATTAATTAAATCATTGATGAATGTCAGATCCTTCTGATCAATTCTTTTATAATTCATTCTATTAACCTCCATGCTGCACAACAGCAGCTCTAATCCTTATACTATAAGCAAAATCCTATGCGCCCTTACTCATTTTAATCTGATTAACCAGATTCGGAATTATCTCATATAAATCTCCAACCAGTCCATAATGGGCTGTCTTAAAGATCGGAGCACTTTCATCCTTATTAATTGCAATGATTTGCTCTGCGTTATTCATACCGGCGGTAAATTGAACTGAGCCGGATA
>JAEYXC010000306.1 GCA_023428655.1 Bacillota bacterium
GTGAGGATCTTTGGATTCCTCAATCACCCAGTGTTTCCCATTGCATTGCAGGTGCAACGGTTGTGGCTAATCTTTCTGCCAGTGATGAGTTGACCGGGAAGGATGCCTTTCGAAGAGAGCTGGTGAAGAATCAATCGGCTAAGCTGGTATGCGGATATCTATATGCCGATGCCGGGGAGGGAGAATCTACCACGGATGTAGTATTTGCAGGTCACAATCTGATTGCGGAGAATGGTACTCTGCTCGCGGAGTCCGTAATCTTTCAGAATGGAATGATTTCTACGGAGCTGGATCTTGGCAAGCTTAAGAGTGAGCGAATGAGAATGCACACCTATCTTGGACAGAATACGAATCCATACCAAGTGATCCCCTTCTCCTTTTGTCAAATCGGATCAGAGCTTCCGGAGCTGACCTTAACAAGAAAGATCGATTCTGCGCCCTTTGTTCCCTCCGATCAATCGGACAGGGAGAAGCGCTGCCAGGATATTATTAATATTCAAGCATACGGTCTGAAGAAAAGACTAGCCCATGTGAACGGCAGCTGTGCGGTGCTGGGGATCTCGGGAGGACTTGATTCTACTCTGGCATTGATGGTTACGGATAAGGCCTTTGAGCTTCTGGGTTATGATAAGAAGGGGATTATCGCAGTTACGATGCCCTGCTTCGGGACGACGGATCGGACCTACCAGAATGCTGTGGAATTGGCAAATTGCCTTGGTGTTACTTTGATGGAGATACCCATTCGGGAAGCCGTAGAGCTTCATTTTAGAGATATCGGGCATGATATTAATCAACATGACCTCACCTATGAGAATAGCCAGGCAAGGGAACGTACTCAGGTACTAATGGATATTGCGGGTAAATATAATGGTTTTGTTGTTGGAACCGGTGATATGTCCGAGCTTGCCTTAGGTTGGGCTACCTACAACGGGGATCATATGTCCATGTATGGGGTGAATGCCTCCGTTCCGAAAACCTTGGTAAAATATCTGGTGGAATATTTCGCGAACACCTCAGAGGACAGGAGATTAAGAGAGGTGCTGAAGGATATCCTTGATACTCCGGTTAGCCCTGAGCTTCTTCCTCCGAAGGATGGAGAGATATCACAGAGGACGGAGGATATTGTCGGTCCCTATGAGCTCCATGATTTCTTCCTATATTATATATTAAGGTTTGGTTATGAACCCTCCAAGGTATATCATTTAGCGAAGATAGCTTTTATGAACCGTTACGAGGAGAAAGAAATATTAAAATGGTTAAAGGTGTTTTATCGGAGATTTTTCTCCCAGCAGTTCAAACGCTCCTGTCTTCCGGATGGCCCGAAGGTGGGAAGTGTATCGGTTTCTCCGAGAGGTGATTTGAGAATGCCCAGTGATGCTTCAGCGGCAATATGGATAAAAGAGTTGGACCGGTTATAATCGGTAAGCTACGTATAGATTAGGAGGAAGAAGTAAATGGCACTAAAGATTATTACAGATTCAGCTTCAGATATATCAAGAGAGGTGATAGACCGTTATCATCTTCATGTTATCCCCACTCCGGTGGTTATTGATGAAACGGATTATTTTGATGGCAAGACAATCCTGCCTGAGGAATTCTATGATATTCTACGGAGTGGGAAGGATATTAAGACCTATCATATTAACTCTCAGATGTTTTATGATAATTTCGAGCCCTATGCCAAGAATGGTGATGAGGTGATATATATCTGCTTTTCTACCGGTATTGCCGGGACCTTTAATGCTGCTAATATTGCAAAATCAGAACTTTTAGAGCAGTATCCCTCCTTTGACCTGACTATCATTGATTCCAAATGTGCCTCTCTTGGCTTTGGTCTTGCTACTTATTATGCACTGTTGATGCAGAAGAACGGAGCGACAAAGCAGGAAATCATTGATGGTATAAGGTGGCATTGTGAGCATATGGAGCAGGTGTTTACGGTAAGTACCTTAGAGTATCTGTTGAATGGAGGAAGGCTTAGCCGGACCTCAGCAATCGCAGGTGGACTATTGGATATCAAGCCAATTATTCATGTGAATGATCTCGGAGCATTGGAATCCATAGAGAAGGTTCGTGGGAGACAGAAATCACTAAAACGGTTGATTGAGTTAGTAGAAGAACGAGGGGCTGATTTGGTTAATCAAGTGATTGGATTGGTCCATGGAGATGAGTTAGTAACTGCGGAGACAGTAAAGGAACAGCTTACGAATACATATGGCTGTGAGAAATATATGATAAATCATGTTGGCTGTGCCATCGGTGCCCATACGGGTCCGGGGATTATCGGAATTATTTTTTTAAATGAGATTTCTCCTTATCAAAAATATTTTATGGAATGACATTCGATGTCCATATGGTATGAGATACTAATATATACCGAAAAAGAATGCTGTAAAGCCGTTACGGAGGTAGTAAGCTTTACAGCATCCTTGTTATTCTTCTACTTGTGCTTTCTCAAGAGCCAGTTTAATCGCCTCGATCAGAAGCTGCTGAGTGTATTTGCTATCCTCTAAGAGCTCGAGCTGATCAAGGGGAACATCATTATACAGTTGGGTTGCAATGGCTTCCAATGAGGGTTCTACTAAAGGGAACATGGTAGTGATCGACTCATCAATGTTTTTAATGCTTACTTTGTTAATGTGGTTCTTATCAACCACAACCTCCAGATTGAGTGCAGTATCATTCAGGCTGATAGAGGAGGTATATACACCTGCAGTATACAGAGCGCTGTCTGTAGAAGCCGTTTCTTTATCCTTGTTAGGTCTGAACATGAATATAAGAAGTAGAATCAGAAGAATTCCTAACGCTGCAAAAATCACTGTATATATGATTTCTTTTAATTGGATAACGACT
>JAEYXC010000332.1 GCA_023428655.1 Bacillota bacterium
GTAAGACCATATCCAAATAAATGAAGCAGGGAATATAACAGCATGGAACCATGTCCACCTGATAAAACGAAACGGTCTCTATTTGCCCATTTCGGATTTACCGGATTATGCTTCATATGCTTAGCCCATAATTCATAGGCCATTGCTGCTGAACCTAACGGTAAACCTGGATGTCCTGAATTTGCTTTTTGTACACCATCAGCGGATAAGATTCTTATCGCATTCACTGACCTTGTATCGATATTGCTCATTGTAAATCCTCCTTAAATAATTGTATAGTTTGACCCCTTATTTACTCACCAAAAACGGCTTTATAATCCTGCTGGAATTTTTCAATACCAGCTGTCGTCATGGGGTGCTTAGAACACTGCTCAATTAAGCTGTATGGAACTGTTGCAATATCCGCACCGGCTAACGCACATTCCGTAACATGTATTGTATTACGAATACTTGCTGCAATTATCTCTGTCTTAATATTGTATATATGGAAAATCTGAGCTATTGTTTTAATCAAATCCGATCCCTGGGCTGAAATATCATCCAGACGTCCTACAAAGGGGGATACATAAGTAGCACCTGCTCTAGCTGCAAGCAGGGCTTGATTTGCAGAAAAAATAAGTGTTACATTAGTCTTAATTCCTTCCGATGCTAAAACCTTCGTAGCCTTTAACCCTTCCAGTGTCATGGGTATCTTAACTACCATATTCGGATGAATTTTTGCAATCTCTCTGCCTTCCTTAATCATATCCTCGGCATTCACGGAAGTCGCCTTTACTTCTCCGCTGATAGGTCCGTCTACAATCTCTGCAATTTCTTTAATAACTTCTTTAAAATCTCTACCTTCCTTAGCAATTAAGGATGGATTTGTTGTTACTCCGCAAATTACACCAAGATCATTTGCTTTCTTAATTTCCTCCACATTTGCAGTGTCCAGAAACAGTTTCATCAATATTCCTCCTAAGAATCATGATAGTATGAGTCGAGCAAGTCATATTATGTAAGTAGGCATTATATAAGGACCCTAATCAACCATGATATAACCATTAATATAGTAACTATACTATAAAATACACTCTTCGGCAATCGGCAAAATACACACACATTGATAGAAATATATTAAATTTCTATCAACTTAGTCAATCGCCTGGAAGGAATAATATTTCTCTTCAAATTGATCTGCCGGCATAGGCTTTGCAAAATAATAACCTTGTATTACATCACATCCCACCGAACACAAAAACTCAACCTGTTCTCTGGTTTCAATGCATTCGGCTACCACTTTCATATGCAAATCCTTGGCCATGGTTATTGTATTACGAATTACACAGAGTCCACGTTCCACTTCATCCGTCATACGGAATAACTCACCGTCTAATTTAACAGTATCCAAAGGTAGATCCTTTAGTGAATTTAAGGATGAATAACCTGCTCCAAAATCATCCATGGAAACGAGGAAGCCATAATCCCTTAAGCGGACCACGGTATCAATTAACATCTGCTTGTTCTGCAAAAATGCACTCTCTGTTAATTCTAACTCGATTAAATTATGAGGGACCTCATAGCTATCAACAATATCGGTTATAACCTCAGCCAAATGTACATTGGCAAAATGCAGGCGCGATATATTAACGGAAATCGGTAGCGGACGATATCCCTTGTCCAACCAATCCCGAATTAATTGGCATACCTTTTTCAGCATGTAATAATCTAATTCTGTGATAAAGCCATTCTTCTCAAATAGGGGAATAAAATCTCCCGGCGAAAAGGGCATTCCATTATTACTTTGCCAACGCACTAAGGCTTCTGCACCGGATATTACCTCTTCCTTTGCCATATACTTCGGTTGAAGATATACCAAAAATTCCTCATTCTTTAGGGCTTCATTCATTGATCTTTCTATTTCTTCCTCTTCCAAAAGCCGTCTTCTGGCTGCATCATCAAAAAAGGAAATTGTTCCTTCTGAGCTACCCTTGATATTATTCTTAGCTACCTGAGCAAACTCTCCCATACGGTCAACGGAATCCGTTATTTCTGTAATAAAATAAACTCCATAAAAGATTCTGGCAGCCTTGGTATAACGAAGCTGTCGTATACGCTCATCCAGATCAGTTATCCGATGAATTAACTCATCCTGCTCGGAGAAGCTCATCAATATATAGAATTGATCCGCGGCATATCGGGTAAAGGGTTCACCGTATCGTGACCATCTCTTTATTGCATTATAGATATCCTTTAAAACCTCATCGCCCTTTTGATAACCATACGCATCATTAATTATTTTAAACCGATTAATATCAAAATTTATTAAAGCGTAGCTTTTTTTAGAAAACTGTTTACTTGTCAGTATTTTATTGACATTCATTCTGAACTTATACCAGTTGTCACCTCCCGTCACGGGATCCAGATACAAGGTTTTAACGATCCTTCGGTTCGACCGAAACTGTGTAGTGATCATTAGAACAAACATAAGAAGGGTGGAAGTCGTTATAACAAACCACATGAGCTTTGTTAAACTTAACATTTCCCTCGTGGCTGGTTCTATATTATATTTGCTCCCCGCTAATACATACCAATCATTAATTCCAACGGGAACCCTATTCCATATCAATAAATCCGGTTCCTTCTGCTTTAGGAGCATCATGTTTTGTTGAACGCCTACATTAAAATCTGTGGAATCTTCAATTATTCTACCTTGACTACTCATCCGTTCATAATTGTAATCATTAATGTCCATTCCTTTAATATA
Source organism: Bacillota bacterium (assembly GCA_023428655.1). GTDB lineage: Bacteria > Bacillota > Clostridia > Lachnospirales > Lachnospiraceae > Mobilitalea. The sequence goes on from JAEYXC010000332.1 coordinate 2,747, forward strand.
TGCTACCGGATCGTTATATTTATTAATAACATAAATATAACGCCCTTCTTCAATCTCATGATTCAAAAGCATAATATTATTAATTTCTGCTTGCTGCGTTACGGTTAAAACCCCAAGAAAATTTCCATCCTTTTCAATGGGTACTGCATAAACCATTACCGGTTTATTGTCCTCGGTATAAATCAATCGGTCCAAGGCAGAGCTCTCTCCGGAAATTGCATTGATCACATACTCCTCGGATGAAAGATCAACAGCCTCTCCGGCTGTGTTGTACCCAATCCCCCTTCGGTCAAGGATTGCCATATCTACATATTTCATATCTGCATTAAGAATCTCAAAGAATTGCATTATAGATTCCTTATCCAGACTATCGGCAGTTGCAATATATTTAGCTGAAGTTTGCAAGGACTGATAATTATTAGTAATCTCCTGTTTGAGCATTGCGGCCGCATTCTTTGCTCGATTACGATATTCCTTATAATGCGACTCGTTACTGTATTGTGCCATTTGGTTTATATGATATAGGCCAAGGGTAAGGGACACAATAATACCTAGTATTGCAAATACAACAAATAGGGCTGTCCTGTTCTTAGGCAAAGCAAACCTCATGATGTTTCTCCTCGTACATTAATTTTGTTTCATCCTGTTGTTTATTTATTAATTTATCGGTCAGTAATATATCTACTCCATCATACACTATATCTCGTATGCTTGTCAAAATTATTATAACTTATTTCCATGGATAACCCATGCATTGGGGCATTTCCGTTATGCTCCTACAGGTCCATTAAGAACAGCCTCAATCTATTGTAACAATAAAAATCACGGCAATCCTTTTTAAATCTGAGAAAAAACTTCCCCCAAAGCTGCATTAATTAGAAGATCCGCTCTCCTATCATAGGAAGTAGAAGCCTTATTGATTAAAACCATTCTATCTCCCTTGTAATAGTCAACCAGACCTGCGGCCGGGTATACACTGAGCGACGTACCTCCAACTATAAGAACCTCAGCCCCTTGAATCAACTGAATGGCTTCATTAATGATCGCCATATTAAGCGGTTCTTCGTAAAGGACTACATCCGGTTTTATTATGCCCCCGCAGCTACAATATGGTACACCATCACTTTCCAATAAATAGGATAAGTCATAGAATGAATTACAGCTCAAGCAGTAATTACGATGAATGGAGCCATGTAATTCTAAGACCTTTTTACTTCCAGCCCTCTGATGTAAACCATCGATATTTTGCGTCACAATACCGGATAGTTTGCCCCTTTCTTCTAGAAGCTTAAGCTTTCTGTGTGTTTCATTCGGCTCAGCTCCTTGATTAATCATCTTATCCGCATAAAATTCAAAAAACTCCTTCGTTCTAGTCTTAAAGAAACTATGACTTAATATCTCCTCTGGTGGATATGCGTACTTCATATGATATAAACCATCCGTGCTTCTAAAATCCGGAATACCGCTTTCTGTAGAAACACCGGCCCCACCAAAAAATACTATGTTATCACTTTGAGTAATCCATTCTCTCAGTAATTCAACCTTGTCCTTCATCATTCTTATCACCTACTTTTACAATAAAGTATTATTCCTATACTTGCCTCTATTATTAATTGTCATCTGTCTTTTATCTTATAATATTGAAAGAAGCTGTCAATATATATTTTATAATGAATCAAAAAAAGAAAGCCTACAAATTTGGCTTTCTCTAATAATTACAACTGAGACATCCGGGACTCGAACCCGGGACACCATGATTAAAAGTCATGTGCTCTACCGACTGAGCTAATATCCCATAAGGATTAAAAAATCCTTTGCTTATCATCGATAAAGGCTTTTGTTGCTTTATCAAAGCAAAATGCCCAGAGCCGGAATTGAACCAGCGACACGAGGATTTTCAGTCCTCTGCTCTACCAACTGAGCTATCTGGGCAAGGTCAACTTCGTATACCTACGAAGAAGGGATGCCCACTCTTCTGGGTTAACGAAAGCTATTCGGTTAGTATTAGCACAAAAGGAAATTTAAAATACATATTTGCTTTTGTCTTAAATTGCGGGGATAGGATTTGAACCTATGACCTTCGGGTTATGAGCCCGACGAGCTTCCAGACTGCTCCACCCCGCGATATCTGGTATATAGTCCACGGTTTTACGCTAACTATGTTTGGCTCTACGCCAATGGATGGGGAAGGATTCGATCCTTCGTAATGGTCGATAAC
>JAEYXC010000372.1 GCA_023428655.1 Bacillota bacterium
CTTGGTAAGCCGGTAAGTAAGCGTAAAGAGAGAAGATATTATGGCAATTAAAGTAATCATAGTAGAAGATGAAAGCGGAATTCGCACACTGCTTCGAAAGATCATAGAGAAAAAGGATGGTTTTGAAATTGTAGGAGAATGTGACAATTTGTCCGAGGCCGTCAGCTTGTTCCTAAAAACAAGAGCAGAGGTAATCTTTTTGGATATTGAGATAAAAGACTCCAGCGGTTTGGATTGTGCTAAAATTATTGCTGATATGGAGCCTAAGACCAAGATCATATTTGCGACCGCACATTCGGAATACATGTCGGAAGCCTTTGAGGTATATGCCTTTGATTATCTGATTAAGCCCTTTCATGTGGAGCGTGTTCATCAGACCCTGGATCGTATAAAGACCTTTACAGAGTCGGCAGAGAAGGTGCATCTTGATAAAATTTTTAAATATGAACGAGGTCTTGAGAAACTTCTTGTAAAGGGTAAGGAACGAATGAGCTTTGTGGATATTAATGATATCGTCTTAGTTCAGAGGGAGAATAATGCTACCGTCATCTATACAAAAAAGGACTCCTTTACAACCTCTGCAGGTCTGAGTGAAATAGAAGCAAAGCTCGATAAAGAACAGTTTATGAGAAGCCATAAATCCTATTTGATCAATGTCTCTCAGATTACGAAAATCGAGCCCTATGGCAGATGGACTTATATTGTAACCTTTCGGGATATTGATAAGGATGCTTTAATGACCGCTGAGAAGTTTGAAGAAATAAAGAAACGATTTTTATAAGTAATCATTTGATTTAGGCTATAAGAACAGGATATTAATTTGCAGCATATTTAAGATTAGGATAACAGCATCCTTCACACAGGTTGACGTTTCTCTGTATTTTATTGGCCACACCAAGCGAGTATATTGGCCGGTGTCCTTCAAGATCAGAAGTCGTTAGCAAATGGGGTGCATGTTATCCTTTTTCTATAAATGCTATGAGATAAGTCAGATTCAGATGAAAGAAACCAGTGGAGCTGGATCAAAGCTCTTAATGTGAAGAAGGAACAAAGCTTTTATTTGCTATTGGAATTCGTCATTCCCTGTACTATAATTGGAATAAGGATGAGAGGGTAGAAAAGCAGGAAGAAAGGACGAGCAGGGCTCGCGTAGAAACCTATGACGATAGTATATTTTATTCGGCATGCGGAGCCGGATTTTAATATTCATGATGATATGGAACGACCTCTAACCGAGGAGGGGAGAAAAAGCTGCAGCAAAGTAACAAGATATCTTCTGGATAAGAACATCACGAGGATATTCTCCAGTCCTTATAAAAGAGCAGTCGATACGGTAAGTGATTTTGCACATGCCACCGGTCTTAAAGTTGAAGCAATCTATGATCTTCGCGAACGAGCCGTGAATGATGGATGGATTGAGAACTTTTCTGCGTTTGTACATAATCAGTGGAAGGATTTTAATTATAAGTTGAAGGGCGGTGAAAGCCTTCACGAGGTTCAAGCAAGATGCATTCCAGCACTGGAGTCGATTCTTAAGGAAGTGACGGAGGGTAATATCGTGATCGGCTCCCATGGAACAGCCATCAGTACCATCATTCATTACTACGACAATTCCTATGGGGTAGAGCATTTTAATCGTATTCGTAACCGAATGCCCTTTGTAGCCCGGCTTACCTTCGATCACACAGTGTGCAGGTCCATCCAGATCCTTGATATTCTTGGTGCCGAGGAAGTAAAACTATATGAAAAAACCATTTAGCATGTTTTTGTCATAGTAAGCTTTTGTAGAGAATGCTATAGTAAATAAGAAGCCAGATACATTTTTGTTTCACAGGATGGATCAATAAGAAGGAGATATTTATGCTTGCACTGATTGCTGCATTATCGAAAAACCATGTAATTGGAAATAAAGGGGTCATACCGTGGAAAATCAAAGGAGAACAGAAGCGCTTTAAAGAGCTTACCACAGGAAAAACGATTATTATGGGGAAGCGCTCCTTTGAGGAGATTGGTAAACCACTCCCGAATCGGAAGACAATTGTTATTTCAAATACTACGAAGTATGAGTACGAAAATTGCATAACACTTGGATCACTGGCGCAGGCAATCGAGTATGTGGGGCAAGAGGATGCCTTCGTCGCAGGAGGAGAGCAGCTGTACCGGGAAGCCCTTCCCTTTGTTGATATAATGTATCTTACGGTACTTGATCTGGAAATAGAGGGAGATACCTATTTTCCATGCTTTAATGAGAAGGAATTCTCCCTTACTTCAGTGGAAGAATTCCAGGGTGAGATTCCCTATAAATATCTAACTTATATTCGGAATAGTCTGGCGGATAAAAAGGATGGGATGCCTTTGAAAGCAAATACTTATGAGTATCTTGCAAATAGGGATTCAGTTGCGATTCGTTACGCGGTACCTGAGGATGCAAAGCAGCTATGTGTTTGGTGGAATGATGGAAAGGTTATGGCGCATGCCGGATTCCCGAAGGGCTTAAATACTACAGAGGAGGCCATTCTGGAGCAGATTAATGGTGAGGACAGGAATCGTCGTAGGATTATTCTTGAGGTGGAATCAAAACCGGTGGGTGAGATGAGTTATCGTTTATTTGACTCTAGCGCAGAGATTGGGATTAAAATCTGTAATACAAGTTATCAGGAGAAGGGTTATGGAACTACCGCGTTGAAGCTGATGATCGAGTATTTGTTCCTGATTCAAAAGGTAACAAGGATCGTGCTGGATACAAATCAGAAGAATACTAGGGCGCAGCATGTATATGAAAAGCTTGGTTTTATAAAGACAGCCACCCATATGGAGGCATGGATGGATCAGGAGGGCCAGCTTCAATCCTTTATCGATTACGAGCTTCAAAAAGAGCATTATTCAAGGGAATCATCATCATAATAGGTCCTTTTTATTATAAAATAGGACCTGATACTAATTGACTTTTTTATTATACTGACATAAAATTTTTATTATAGGGATGGTAATATCTTCATGGAAGAGGCAATAGGGCAAGGCTTTTTTCATGAAGCTTTTTTGTTAATACGAAGTAGGCCAAAGACGGTTTACGAATAAGGCAGGTTAATTTATGAAAATAAAGGAATTATCCCATGGAGTGATCCAGTATATATTTGACCCGGTAAAGGATAAGAAGTACGGGAATAATGTCATTGCGATTGTCAGCGGTGATAAGGCAATTATTATCGATACAGGCTATGCCGAACAGACAGAAGAGGTAAATAAGAACCTAAGGGATGCCGGAATCTTGATCGAAGGGGTTATTGTGTCCCATTTTCATGAAGAGCATATCCAGGGCTTAAAGTATCTGCAGGGCGTTACCATTTATGGCAGCAGCTATTATCAGCAGACCTTAGACCGCTTTGTCCCTTTAGAGGAACAGAAGTATTATATTCCCACTGTTAAAATCGATAAAAATTATAAAATTAGTTTTGGCGAGCAGGTATTGGAGCTGATTCATAATCCGGGGCATTCTATCTGCACATTGCTGGTTAAGATTAATGAAAGGTTTCTGTTTGTTGCAGATGAATTAATGTATGCTCCAGATGGAGAGCCCATCCTACCGATGGTTTCAAAGAATGATATTATCAATCATTATGTCTCGGTTCATAATATGACGAAGTATAAAAACTATATTCTTATACCTGGGCATGGTGAGGCAATTGAAGATAAGCGCAGAATTGTCCGGGATTCAAAAAATGTATGCCATTATCTCTGTGAGATCCTAAGCCATGATGATGAAATAACTGTTGAACAGGCGACAAAGAACTGTAAATGTAAATTTATACACGAGGACTGGCATCCGAATGTATATAAAGCGTGATAAATCAAAATGATGAATTTCTGAGAATATTTCCTCTCATACCAATGCCAATGTTATCCCATAACATGTGGCTGCTTTTTAGTGGTATGCTTCTTAGGGTATCCATTACGATATACCCTTCTTAAGAACTCAATTCCTTGAATTTGGAAGAAAAAAAGTATTGACTTATCCTTATTTTAATAGTACACTTTATCCATTAAAAGTGATAAAGCTTTAAAGCGGAATAGCGTTTTTTGGAAACGCTATATTTTATGATTAAGAGGAGGATCAGTTTGTATGAAAATTAGAAGAATATTTGCTGTGATGCTGATTGCAGTAATGTCTGTGATAGTACTTGCCGGTTGCAGTACTAAGGATAAGGTATTTAAGATTGGTGTAAATCAATATGTTACGCATGCTGCACTCGATGCTAGCTACCAGGGCTTTGTGGATGCATTAGCAGAGGCAGGATACATAGATGGAGAAAACATCAAAATTGATTTACAGAATGCCCAAGGAGATCAAGCAACGGCGAATACCATCGCGAATAAGCTGATCAATGATAATAATGACATGATTTTGGCAATTGCAACTCCTTCTGCACAGGCAGTAGCAAATGCAACGAAGGATATTCCAATCCTGATTACCGCAGTAACTGATCCGGCCGGTTCCGGGCTTGTGGCTTCGAACGAGGCTCCCGGTGGTAATGTATCCGGAACCTCGGATTTGACACCGATTAAAAATCAAATTGACCTCTTGACCAAACTGGTTCCCGAGGCAAAGAATATCGCTATTCTTTATTGCTCCAGTGAAAGTAATTCCAAGATACAGGCTGAAATCGCAGAAGCAGCGGCGGCGGAAATAGGGCTTACCACGGTGGATGCAACCGTATCCAATTCTAATGAGATTCAGCAGGTGGTTCAGTCCTTAGTGGGCAAGGTAGATGCGATCTATGCTCCCACCGATAATATAATTGCATCCGGTATGCCGACGGTAGCGCTGGTGGCAAACGATAATGGAATACCTGTAATCTGTGGAGAATCCGGAATGGTGGATGCAGGTGGTCTTGCAACCAACGGAATAGACTATTATAAGCTTGGTTGGTTGACCGGAGAGCAGGCGGTGAAGATCATCAAGGGTGAGGCAAAGACAGAGACTATGCCGATTGCTTATTTACCCGATGATCAGTATACCATCCAGATCAACGAAGAAGTAGCGACTCAGTTAGGTATTACGATTCCGGCTGATTTACAGGCAAACAAATAAGAAGGACACAATAAGGCCTTGCGGATTGAATAAGAGTTATGTCTTTGCGAATGAGACCACATTACTATGTGGTCTACATTCATTCTTAAGTATAAATAGACATTAATCAATCTTTAGATCAGTAAGGGATAAGAAAGGAACTAAAAGATATGAATATCGTTATGGCTATATTCGGCGCAGCTTCACAGGGCTTAACCTGGGCGATACTGGCACTTGGTGTATACCTCACCTTCCGAATATTAAATTTTGCAGATATGTCCTGTGAGGGAAGCTTTGCTCTAGGAGGAAGCATCAGTGCAATGTTGATGGTCAATCATCAATGGAATCCGTTTTTTACACTCATTATTGCAATTCTTGCAGGAATGGCCGCCGGCTTTATTACCGGATTTCTACATACAAAGCTAAAAATTCCGGCCATTCTCTCCGGTATTCTGACGATGATTGGGTTATATTCCGTTAACCTTAGGGTTATGGGTCAGGCAAATACATCTTTAATCGGACAAAATACGATTATATCAATATTTAAAGGGTTATTGCCGGCAGCGAAGGAAATAGGTATTAAGGATTCGACTCTTCAGGTGTGGGTAACCATGGGAGTAGGTTTTGTATGCATTTTCATAGTAATTGCTATACTATACTGGTTCTTCGGAACGGAAATCGGTTGCTGCATTCGTGCTACGGGCAATAATGAGAATATGGTTCGTGCACAGGGTGTGAATACGGATAAAATGAAGATCTTAGGACTTGTTCTCAGTAACGGTCTGATTGCTTTGGCGGGTGCATTGGTTACACAGAGCCAGGGCTATGCAGATGTTAATATGGGTGTTGGCGCTATCGTAATCGGCCTTGCATCCATCGTTATGGGAGAGGTATTGCTTTATTGGGCGAAAAATTTTGCAGCAAAGCTAATCGCTATTGTTCTGGGCTCTGTAATTTATCGAATGATCATTGCTGTTGTATTACAAATGGGAATGGATACCAATGATATGAAGCTTTTAACAGCTGTTGTCGTTGCACTTGCCCTTTCGGTACCGGTATTAAAGAAGAAAAAAGGAACTGTTCGAAGGGAGGGGATCTAGGATGCTAAAATTGTCCGATATCTATAAAACCTTCAATCCCGGAACGGTGAATGAGAAAAATGTCTTAAACGGCTTAAATCTTGAGCTGAAGCAAGGGGATTTTGTAACGGTCATCGGAGGAAACGGTGCGGGTAAGTCAACGATGTTGAATATGATAGCCGGAGTACATTTTCCGGATGAGGGTCGTATTGTTTTAGACTCAGAGGATATCACAAAGCTACCGGAGCATACCAGGGCAAAATACCTGGGAAGAGTATTTCAGGATCCGATGATGGGTACAGCTGCGAATATGGAGATCGAAGAGAATCTTGCATTAGCGTATCGACGTGGAAAGAAGCGAGGCCTTGGATGGGGAATCACCAAGGAGGAAAAGGAAGTATATGTGGATAAGCTTAAGATGCTTGATCTGGGCTTAGAAACCAGACTAACTGCAAAGGTAGGCTTGCTGTCCGGAGGTCAAAGACAGGCGCTAACATTACTGATGGCCACATTAAAGCAGCCAAAGCTTCTATTGCTGGATGAGCATACGGCTGCACTGGATCCAAAGACAGCCAGCAAGGTATTGGAATTATCCGAGCAGATCATAACAGCGAACTCCCTGACCGCATTGATGGTTACTCATAATATGAAGAATGCCATTCAATACGGAAATCGTTTAATTATGATGTATGATGGAAGAATTATTTATGATGTTGCCGGTGAGACGAAGAAGAACCTTCGTGTCAGTGACCTGCTGGAGAAGTTTGAGAAGGCAAGTGGCGGTGAATTTGCAAATGACCGAATGATCCTATCATAATGAGGATGGAATTAGGCTCAAATAACTACAATAATAGAGAGGGAATGCCTTGTTTATAGGCATTCCCTTTTTAGTAGCTTATCATAAAATCGGTGATAAATTACATAAATATAATTTAATTGTATTTCCTACGAAAATGGACTATTATGGTAGATAAGTACTAGTAGTTTTTTGTTGGTAATTGGCACTCATATAGAAGTGGGGGTATGTATGTGCTGGGTAGTAATAGAAGGACAATTGGTGTATTAATATCCCAGGTGAATCACGAATATCAGGATAACCTAAGTAGGGGCATTATTAAAACAGCAAAGGAACTCGATTACAACGTTGCATTTTTTACGAACTTTGGAGGATATGGGCAACCTGCTTATGATATAGGAGAGGCTGAGATTGTTAATCTTCCTAATTATGAAGAACTGGATGGTATTATTATAGCCACGGATACTTTGTTGTTACATAATCTGGAGGCACGTTATAGGCAACACATAAGCCGGAGATGTAAATGTCCGGTTGTTAGCGTGCGCAGAGAAATTACTGTTTAATGTAATCGTATTATAGCCAGAAAATTTGGACCCCGGATATAGCAGCAGATAGAGTGGAGGCGGTATCTATGCGTCAGGGGATGATTGGGGAGATTGATATGTTCGAAAATGGAAGAAAGACAATCGGTGTTTTTATTACCCAGGTACAACAGGAATTTCAGGAAGTCCTAAGTAGGGGTATCTGTCAAAAAGCAAAGGAATTAGGTTATAATGTCGCCTTTTTCGCTAATTTTCTTGGTTATGGTGAGTTCCAATATGAGGCTGGTGAACGTAGTATAGCGCTACTGCCCAGATATCAGGATTTTGACGGTATCATTATAATGCCGGACACCATGTTTGTTCAGGGATTTGATAAATGTATCCGCGATCATATCACAAAATACTCCAATTGCCCTGTCGTGAGCGTGAGACAGGAAATTGATGATTATTATAATGTTTTAATCGACGACACCTCCGTTTTGGATGAGATTATCCATCATTTTATTGTAGACCATGGCTATCAGCGGATCAATTTTTTAACCGGTCCAAAGGATAATCCGGTATCCCATGTACGTCTGGAGGCCTTTAAGAGAATTATGAAGGAGCATAATCTCCCTGTGGAGGAGGATCAGACTTATTTTGGTGACTTCTGGAAATATAGAGGCTATGATGCAGTAAGGCATTGGTTTTCGGGTACTAAGAAACGCCCGGAGGCGATTATCTGTGCGAATGACTATATGGCGATCACAGTCTGTAATGCCTTAGCTGAGAGAGGAATCTTTGTTCCTGAGGATGTGGCAATCTCCGGCTGTGATAATA
>JAEYXC010000375.1 GCA_023428655.1 Bacillota bacterium
AAACTTGAGGAGGAATTACAATGAAAAAAGGACTAACTGAACTGGTATTTATATTGGACAAAAGCGGCTCTATGGGTGGCCTGGAAAACGACACAATAGGTGGTTACAACTCAATGCTTGCCAAACAACAGGCGGTTCAGGGTGAATGCCGTATCACAACCGTATTATTTGATAACAACTACGAACTGCTCCATGACCGCATCGATATAAAAGCGGTCAGCCCGATTACCGAGAAGGAGTACCGGGTCGGAGGCTCAACCGCCCTTCTTGACGCCATTGGTAGGACGATCCATAAAATCGGTAATGCCCAAAAGCATACCGCAGATGATTACCGCGCTGAAAAGGTGATGTTCGTCATCATTACAGACGGTGCAGAAAACTCCAGTCGAGAATACTCAGCAGAAAAGATCAAGGCACAGATCGAACGACAGAATACAAAGTATGGATGGGAGTTTATCTTCCTTGGTGCAAACATCGACGCTGTTGAGACGGCGGGTCGGTTCGGTATTTCTGCAGACCGTGCTCAGAACTACCATGCCGACAGTGAAGGAGTCGAGCTGAATTTCCGTGTGATGAGTGAAGCGGTTGCTACATTCCGGGAATGCTCCGCAATGCCCGAAGGCTGGAACGATGAAATCAAAAATGATTATAAGAAGCGCGTAGGGCGAAAGTAAATCTAAGTCTTGTTCCGAGAACGGATAAAACCATAATTAAATGTGGGTATGTTCCTGAGAACGAAAAAAACACTCATATGTTGTCTAACGAGGAAATAGATATGGCTACTTTAAACCTCCATTGATACAGAAGTAATGGTGATTTTGAGAGAGGATGAAAGCTGTCTGATAATATGTCAGGGGATGTTTTATGATGGATCATAGTAAAAAGTCTAAAATACTTGAAAAATATAATGTTTCTGAATCTGAATTGATTGGTTGGGGAACAGAAGCCCAAGTGTTCAGCTATCATGAGGGTAAGGTTTTGAAGTTATATAATGACATTTCCGATCTTAACAAACAGTCGATGTTAAAAAAATTTTATGAAACCATTGATTCCAAGTATGTTAGTTATGAACTTCCCTATATTTATGATATATTTGATGATGAAGGCACTGTGATAACGATAGAAAAACGGGTTAAAGGTAACAACCTGCAGAAGTGTTTGCATCAGTTTAATGATAAAGAATTAGATAACTTGTTTAAAACTTATCTTGCTGCAAGTCTGGAATTAAAAAACGTAATAGCAAATTCTGCATTTACAGGATGTAAGTTATTTAACGATTATTGTATTCCACCAACAGAATATAAAGATTGGCATTCTTTCTTAAAACATTTCTTGATTTGCAGACAGGAAGGGCTTCGGGATTATTTTCTAAGGGATGTTTTAAACTATAATATTAAATTTAATATATTGATAGACATTTTATCAGTGAAATATGAGGGAGAGTACTCATTAATTCATGGTGATTTGTATCCAGGTAATTTACTTATTGATGAAGACGGTAGAATTACAGGATTAATTGACTTTGGGATTATGACAATGTATGGAGATTATTTATTTGATATTGCTACAAGCTGGGTATTTTTTGATATGTATGATGATTTGAAAGCGAATATATTAGAGAGATATCTTCATGTGATTATTGAGAATTTAGGCGATGGAATAAAGAAAAAACTTTATTTATATGTGTTAGTTTACAGTATGTTTTCAGCCGATTTCTATAGCAAAGATTGCAAAGATGGGCATTATCGGTGGTGTGTGCAGAATTTAAACAACGATACTTATTGGAACGGATTGACATAATATCGCGGAATATTGGTTTAAGCATCCTTGATGGAATGCATCCTGCGGATTTCTTTGCCTACAGTGTTTCCGGAAGAAAGGAATGAATCGGATATGATATATTATTTTTCAGGTACAGGAAACTCAAAATGGGTTGCTGAGAAGCTTGCCTCAAAAACAGATGATATTGCGGTCAATTTGATGGAGTGTTCGGTAGTTTCGTCCATCAATAATCAAACCATCGGTATTGTGTTTCCTATCTATGCCTGGGGGCCGCCGGAACCGGTACTGGAGTTTGTGAAAAAGCTTACAGGTAAGCCCGGATTTACTTATGGAGTGTGTACCTGCGGTGCCGACGCAGGCAATGCTATGGAACAATTATGCGACATTTTCCCCTTAAACAGCAGATATTCTATTGCGATGCCCAGTAATTATATTATGGGAGCGGATGTGGAAAGTGACGAAATAATAGCCTCAAAGATTACCAAGGCCAAAGAAAGGCTTGATATTATTGGGGCACAGGTGATCGCAAAGCAATCTGTGAATGATGTCAATAGAGGTAGTTTACCTTGGATTAAATCCAACCTCGCCAACTTTGGATTTAACAAATTCGCTCGTAGCACAAAGCCATTTTATGTGAAAGACAACTGCATAGCTTGTGGTCTTTGCGAAAAGAATTGTCCCACCAACACCATAAGGATTATCGACGGTAAACCACATTGGGGTGAGAAATGCTATCAATGTACAGCATGCATCAATCGCTGTCCAGTACAGGCGATTGAATATGGGAAAGGGACCTTAGTACGAGGTAGGTATGTGTTCAAAGAATAATAGAGAATCAGGAATGTAATTAATACAATCTATATTTATTAAACTATTCACGTATATAAGCAGAGTAAATGGTACGACAGAAGAATACGTGTCCCAAAGGATTGATCGGGTTTCTAAATGGACGCGGTGCAGAATTGTTAACGCTGTGCTGTGTTCATTTTTTGTTATAGTGTGATTTGGTCATATGGTACGAAGGAGAGAAAATATTAATCCACGTGGAGACAATGATATTTAACGATTTAACAATCAATGGAAGGAGAGTATGAAATATGAAGCTAGAAGGAAAACGTGTGATCCTTACCGGGGCATCCTCCGGTATCGGGCTGGAATTGCTGAAGCTACTATTGGAAAAAGGCTGTACCGTTGTTGCAGCTGCAAGGCATATCGAGAGGCTGGAGCTATCCGGTTCAAAGCTTTTTCTTAGAAAATGCGACGTTTCCAAGAAGGAAGAACTGGATGACCTATTTGACTTCTCATTGGAAAGGATGGGCGGCATTGATCTTTTTATAGCAAATGCGGGGTTTGCTTATTTTGAAAAGATAGAGAAACCGGATTGGGAGCATATTGAGTCAATTTTTAAGACAAATATAATGAGCTTTATTTATTGTGCAGAAAAAATGAAGGAGCTTAATGGAAGTAGGCCCTATAATTTTGTAGTGACAGCCAGTGGAATGAGCTTACTCTCCATCCCCGGCTACTCTTTGTACAGTGGTACAAAGGCTGCAATTAGGGGATTTGCGGATGCCTACCGCTTTGAGCTTGAGAAGGGACAGCATTTTCAAGTGGTTTATCCCATTGCAACCAAAACGAAATTCTTTTCCCGTGCAGGCAATAATACTCCGATTCCATGGCCTACTCAGACCGCTGATGCGGTTGCCCGTAGTATTATTGGAGGAATAGAGAAGAACCGGAAGCGAATTTTCCCTTCAAAGGTGTTTTATACCACGAACTTGATTAACCGAATCCTGCCATTCATTAATATCCTTTATGTTAACATATACAACCAACAGTTCCAAAAATGGCTTCAAGCCAGCAAGCAGAAAGGAGACAATTTATGATAGAAACTGTAGCTCATTCCTTTCCGGCTCCGTGGAGTTTACGGGGCAAAGGCTATATTCTGATCTATAAGTTTAAGCGTGATTTTGTTGAGAAGCATGGCAATGTACCTGATTTTTTACAGGGACATTATGCTGGAGGTTTTGGAAGCGTTATGCTGGTGGATTATCAACAATCGGATGCCGGACCTTACGGGGAACTGCTCTTCATTCCGGGTAAATTCAAGTTCAAAGGAAAGAGACTGGATACCATCAGTAAAATCTACGTATCATCGGAGGAAAGCGTAGTAAATGGCAGGACAAACTGGGGTATTCCCAAGGAACGGGCGGATTTCGAATTTGAGCAGCTTAATAGCCTCGAGGAACGCATCCGGGTTAGACTTGGAGGAGCTCGTATCGCTGAATTTATAATTCGTTCCGGAGCACTACCTTTTCCCGTTAGCACCAAGTTACTTCCCTTTCCACTAGTACAACAACAGGAAGGAAAATATTTCTATACCACCTTTTCGGGGAGTGGTACCGGTCGATTGGCCAAAATAGAAAGGTTGGAGGTCAACTCCGATTACTTTCCGGACATATCATCATGCAAGCCCATCGCAGTGATAAAGGTAGATCCATTCGCGATCACCTTTCCGAAAGCAGTTATAAAAGAGATCGAAAGAATAAAGTCCTTGTAACAAAAAGCATTTACATTTATCGTAAAGCGTACCCTTTGGTGTAGAGCCTTAGGGTACGCTTTTGCATGTGGTAGCAGAACGGATGCTTGCATAAGAGAATATTAAATAGCAAAAGATATGATAAAATTTATTAATTATGGAGATGTCATGTATCGTTCATTTCGTAGAAAGCATTGGGATATTTTTAGTATATATGTGATTCCTATTTTTACAATATTGCTGGCTTGTACGGACGGGTGGGTTTCAACGAATCTATCTGTGATTGCCTATTCAAAGAATAAAGAGTTTGCATTTATTATATGGGGATTTTTGTCAGCTTGGTATTTTAATGCATATATCTGGCACTTATTCAAGCTTGTCAAATACCAAGGCAGAATGGGGATATCTTTTCTGCAGGCTGCCACAATAAGCCTGATTTTTGCTGTTTTAACCCCTTATTTACCGGAACAGTTTCCGCAGAAAGCGAAATATCATATCTTATTTGCTTTTTTTTCGCCCATATTATTATTGGTATGTTTTATCTGCTTTCATATTTATCTAGAGGGAATAAATCAACATATATTTAAGAGAGCTAGATATGAATTATTAGTTATGGTTATGGTGTCTGTAGGGTTGCTTTATCGATTAGGCTTTGTAAGTAGTTTACTAGAGATATTTATCAGTGTTAGCGTTTGTTATTTTTTAAGAACAACTCATAAACGAATTGAAGTGTTGCAAATGAGATAGGTTAGGCTGATCAATGTTTAAGAAAGAAGCAATTGTTGCACAATGAAGATGAAAGTGCTTTTAAGAAACAAAAATATGATAGCCCAGAAATAGAAGCTTTGATGATTCGATTTCTGGGCTTATGTGACTCGTTTTCGACGTCTTATGAACTACGATTTTGAACGAGCAGTCATATCCGCAATGAGGGATTGAATAAGAGGTATTATTTATCAACAATTTTTACAATAAGCTTCGCTAAAACCTTTCGGTCATCTTCATCAGCTGCATCCCACAATTCCTTTAGAAGCCTTTCTTCATCGTTATGAGGACGAACATGGTTTGATAGGTAGGTACCGACCTTTTCGGATAGATTATTGATGGTCTTATCCGACATACCAATCGTTTCACCAAGATCAACCGCTTTTCCAAGGGTCTTTTTCCAATCATGCCAATTCTCCATTATTTCCATAGCAATTTCCTCCTTTTTATTCTTAACTATATTATTCTATTTTTGAAGCAATCTATGTAAGATTTCATTTATCATTATGAAATAAAAGAGATGGATATATGGAATTACGGATAAGCGAAGGAATAATTTTCGACGGACTTGCTAATTACAAGTTCAAATTAATAATTAAGAAATTATGGTCTAGGTATTACTTGAGGAAAAGATTATTCCAGAATGGCTAACCCTATGATATACTAATAAATGTAAAATAAAACTGGTTCATTGTAAGGTGCATCCCATTATTGTTAGCGGAGAAGCAAAAACGATAGTGTGTTGAGTTGAGGGCACACATATATAATGAATATGGAGGATATTATGAACATAGATATACTGGATTATATTAACGGCCTTGAAATTGTTGACACACATGAGCATCTTATCCCATTTGAGACAAAGAGAGAGCACAACGATGTAATCAGTGAATACCTGACTCATTATTTTAGTGTTGACCTTGTTACCTCTGGACTACCATTAATACAGCTTGATAGGGTGCGAGGTAATCAATTGTCCATTATGGAAAAATGGGATTGTATTGAAAAACACTGGGAACTAAGCAAGTTTACAGGATATGGACAAGCTTTGGCACTCACTGCGAGAGATATTTACGGAATTGATGAAATTAACAGAGATAGCATTGAAGAGTTTAACAGGCGATATATGGAAACCTTTCACCTAGAGCATTATCACAAAATCCTAAAGGAAAAATCTAAAATAAAGGTTGCTATACTTGACCGCTTTGGGGAAAGAGAATGCGACAAGAATTATTTTATAATGGCTAACTTTATACGTCCACTGATTTATCCATATAGCTATCAGGAGATTGTAGATCTGGGAATGGAAGTGGGTATCAGTATTGGTTCTCTAGATGATTATCTTCGTGCATGCGAAAAGCAAATCGACAATTTCTTGAAGACCAGTAATATACTTAAATGCACCCTTGCCTATTCTCGATCACTGGACTTTAAAAAAACGAGTAAGTATATTGCTGAAAAAGGCTTTAATAAGTATTTAAGCAATAAAAGAACAGATAACCCATCGGATTCTAATATGGAATGTGATATTGATTTTTCAAATTATATGTTTCATTACATCATCAGCCTAGCGCAGGAGCGAGGTATGGTCATGCAGATACATACCGGAATACAGGAGGGGCATGGCAATATCCTTTCTAACAGCCATCCTGGTTTACTTAACCGTATCTTTATGGATTACCCTGATATGAAATTCGATATCTTCCATATCGGCTATCCATATCAAAGTGAATTGGGAGTCATGTGTAAGATGTTTAAGAATGTGTATATTGATATGTGTTGGTCGCATATTGTGTCACCGGTGGCATCCAGAAATATACTCAGTGAGTGGCTGGAATTGTTACCGTATAATAAAATAAACGGTTTCGGAGGTGACTATTGCTTCGTTGATGGTGTTTATGGGCATCAATATATGGCGCGCAGAAATATCGCTGAGGTGCTTTCAGAAAAAGTTGAGAGAGGCCTGTTCTCCGTCAGCAAAGCGTGTGAAATCAGCAAAGCATTGTTATATGATAATCCGACAGAGTTGTTTGGTTTAGAGAATTAATCGGAGGATTGGGTTAAGTTCAATCAGGATTTGTAAAAAATTTTGCCGCCTATGGAGGAGCTTCCATAGGCGGCAATTTATCTGTTATATGTTATAAATGGACTGTAATGGTAAGATTATTGCCATTTTGACTTTCCGCTCGAATGGTGCCTTTATGATTTTCGACTATGGATTTTGCGATAGACAAGCCGATGCCATAGCTATCTCGATCATTTCGGGATTTTTCCGAACGATAAAAGCGGTCAAATAATCGATCGATTTGTTCCGTTTCATTGATACGGCAGGTATTATAAACGATGATCTCTGTCTTGCGCTGCTTTTTGCTTACATCCAAACGTATTTTTCCCTCCGAATTAGAGTACTTCAGTGCATTATCTAAGAGGATTGACATCATTTGTCCGATTGCATTTCTGTCTCCGTTAATAACGATATTCCCCTCAATATGCTGTATAAACTCTTTCCCCGTTGCTGCAGCCATAACTGCAAATGGCTCGGATATTTCCCAGATTACCTCGCTTAAAGAGAAATCCGTCTTATCCGGAAAGGGGTGTTCCTCATCCAGACGGGATAAGGTCACCAGGTCGGCAATCAGCTTTGACAATCGTCTGGACTGAAGTTGTATATTTTGAACCCACTCGTTTTCTTCCATTTCCATAGCAAGTACATCCGCACTGGTGGATATGGCGGTCAGTGGAGTTTTTAGTTCGTGTCCAGCATCTGTAATAAACCGCTTCTGCGTTTCAATATTACGGATATAGGGTGCGATGGCACGATGGGAAAAAACAAAGACAAGGACAAAGACAGCAATTAAGCAGCAAATCGCCACAAAACCCGTTACCAGAAGCAACGACTTCATAGATTGTAGCTCACGCTCGGAGTTGAGAAAAAACAAAGCGGTTCCCTGGTCGGATTTATTAACTAGATAGCGATATCCCCTATAATATCCACGTGTACTCGAATTCTCTAATACATGATTGGCATAGCTTTTTGCTTCTTCTTCCGATACGGATGCAATATGATCTTGATTAATCCCTCGAATTACTCCGTTGGAGTCACAATATACAACAAAGAAACGCATCATATATTGGACCTCAGGCGAAAAAGGTCCGATAGGACCGGGCATGTGAATGCCCTCGGCAGGGAAGGGTGGACGATCCTCTTTTTCGAATCTCACTAGCATTTCAAGGGTAGCGTCCTGCTGACGTGTAATATTATTGTAGTTCCATAAGCTAATAATACATAGTAGCACCAGCACAACCGCTGAGAAAGCTGTCATAGCTGCGCCAATAAAGCGCCAACGCATTTTTTTTAACATGTGGTTTCCTCCATGGAATAGCCTGCACCGCGAATTGTCTTAAGTTCGATATTTGCACCCAGTTGTTTTAGCTTCTTTCGAAGAAATCCGATATAGGTCCAAACAACATCAATTTCGGCTTCACAGTCAAAACCCCAAATCTTTTGCATAAGGTGTTCGGCGGAAAACACTTGGTAAGGATGTCGAAGGAATAATTC
>JAEYXC010000415.1 GCA_023428655.1 Bacillota bacterium
ATGTACGAAAGGGTGTTAAGTGGAGCGATGGAAAGGATTTTACTGCAAAGGACGTCGCATTTACCTTCAACTATACAAAAACACATCCGGAGATCGACAGAAATGGTGACTGGGATCATGACGGTGTTAAGGGAAGAATTGCTTCTGTAACAGTAGTTGACAATTATAAAGTTAAAATTGTCATGAAGGTAGCAAACCGCTTTGTACGCAATAGCCTGTTCTTCCAACGCTGGATTTTACCGGAGCATGTGTATTCAAAGGTTAAAAACCCTGCAACTTATGTGGACAAAAACCCTGTTGTTACCGGCGCATTCTCTAAGGTTAAATCCTTTAAGCCGGAAATGATTGTACTTGATAGAAATCCTAACTATTGGAATGCGAAAAGCATCAGTGTGGATCAGCTTCGTTTCCCGCAGTTCAATGGCAACCAAGCAGCACTTTCATTGCTTCAAACAGGAGCTGTTGACTGGGCGCATATCTTTATCCCGGATGCAGAAAAGACCTATGTTCAGGGCGATCCCCACAGAAAATTCTGGTACGGTAAAAACGATGGTGTAAGACTTGCATTCAACTTCATGGATGAAAATGCAAATACCTTAAAGGCATTTAAGGATGTTAATTTTAGAAGAGCGGTGTCCTTATGTGTTGATCGAAAGGGTATCATTGATTCGGCGGTTTATGGATATCTTTCAAAGGATGTTCCTCCTGTAACAGGATTACCACCGGCATTACTTGGTTACGCTGATAAATATGCACAGGCTGAGTTGGCTAAGTATGCTAAATTCGACATTGCTGCAGCGAAAAAGTTATTAGCAGATGCCGGATACAAGGATGTTGACAAGGATGGATTTGTAGAAAATCCGGATGGTACTAAGCTTGCATTTGAAATTACGTCACCTGCAGGTTGGACGGATTGGAATGACGGAGCAGCAATTGTTGCACAAGGACTACAAAAAGCAGGCATCAATGCAACAGCAAAGGCGATTGATCTTGCAATGTATATTGAAAGCTGGAGAACCGGTAAGCATGACATTCTTTATGGTGGGTATGGTATTTCCGGAGATCCTTACCGCTTCTACTTTGATACAATTGGTGATCAATCAAGAATTAAAACGGATACCTGGTGGACAATTACCATGAATAACTATGCTAATGATGAGATGACAGCCTTAATCGCTAGGATGCCTACCGCGAAGGACAATAATCTTAAATCAATAACAGCTTTGATTGAACGACATTTTGCAAACAATATGATTAATGTTCCGTTATTCTACAATGGAAACTGGTTTGTTTACAACACAAGCAGATTTACTGGCTGGGCAACGGAAAATAATGTAGTATGTAATCCTGCAAATGTTCAACATGACTCAAAACTTTTACAGCTTATGTTATTAAAGCCCGTAAAAAAATAAATAAGGTATTAATTAGGTATGGCATAAGTTTTACTTATGCCATACCTAATATATGAACAGCTTGGCATCGGTATTACATAAATCACTAAAATAAATGCAGTATATCAAATTGATATCTTGATAAAGATCTTATACTTGGAGGTGGGGATAGCTGTGAAATACATTTTAAAAAGGCTATGGTTTTATATCATAGCGTTCTTTGGAGCCTTGACTGTAAATTTTTTTCTTCCACGTATGATGCCGGGAAATCCTGTTCAGATGTTCTTATCAAACCTATATAAATCAGGTGGAGTTGTTGATAATGCTACAATAGCTGCTGTAGAGAAATTATTTGGATACGATACCCAAACACCGATTATCATAAGCTTCTTTAATTATATAGTAAGTATTTTCAAAGGAGATTGGGGTGTTTCTTTTACTTTTTTTCCTCAGACGGTGTTGGAGGCTTCAGGGCGTGGGGTGAGATGGACCGTATTCCTTTTGGGAACGGCCTTAATCCTCGGATTTATTATTAATACACTTCTTGGCATTCTTGTTGCATGGAAGCGCGGAAGCAGATTAGATACGACCTTGACGGTTGGAGGACAAATTCTTGCGAATATTCCATCCGTTGTTACTGCAATTATCTTGAGCATTGCACTTGCCTTTACAGATATATTTCCAAGGGGTTATGCGGTTACACCGCTTTTTATACCGGACAATGTCTTTCAATACATAGGTGATGTTGCTTATCACGCATTCTTGCCTGTTCTGGCAGTGGTTATTACAGGCCTTGGAGGAATTATGGGCATGAGAGCAAATATGATTAATCAGCTTGGCGAAGATTATATTGTTATGGGAATTGCCAAAGGTGTGCCGGATCGAAGGATCATGTTTGGCTACGGTGCAAGAAATGCGCTTTTACCTGTCGTTACATCCCTTGCCATGCAGATCGGATTTTTGCTCGGTGGGTCATTAATCATCGAACAGGTTTTTAATTATCCTGGTTTGGGTCAGATTATGGTCATGGCGATTAGTAGAAGAGATTATCCTTTAATGCAAGGCATCCTGCTCATGACAACCATCGTGATGCTTTCCGCTAATTTTATTGCAGACATAAGCATAATGATTCTGGATCCAAGAACTCGAAGACAAGGTGTGAATGGAAACTGATTGAAAAAGGAGACAGAGAGTATATGAAAACAATATGGAACAGTAATATAATGCGCTTTTTCAGAAATAGTCCCAAAACAAGCATTGGAGCTATTCTGGTACTAATCATTCTTCTCCTTACCATTGGAGCAAACCTGTTTACGAGTATTGATCCTACCCATAGATTTGTTGACCAATATCACAGTGTACCTTCCAGTGCCCATATCCTAGGCACAACGCAGCTGGGTAACGATGTATTCGCTCAAACCCTGTATGGTGGTCGCATTTCCATTCTGGTAGGTATATTTGCAGGTGTTCTAACTGTGTTTTTGGGAATTGTATTTGGAATCAGTTCCGGCTATTTTGGAGGATGGTTTGATAATGTGATTACTACCATAATTAATATTATTATGGTTATCCCGAACATCGTCTTGTTACTTATCGTTGCAGCTCTTTTGGATGGGGTATCGCCATTCCTGATTAGTGTTATTATCGGATTGACCTCCTGGCCCTGGAATGCTCGTGTACTGCGTGCTCAGACGATGAGTTTGAGAAACAGAGAGTTTGTGTATTCCGCGGAGACCTTAGGAGAATCGAAGCTTAGGATTTTGTTTATAGAGATTATGCCCAATATGCTTTCTATCATAAGCTCTGCCTTTGTCAGCACTCTCATCTATGCGATTATGGCCAGTGCTACTCTTGAATTCATCGGCTTTGGCGACCCGCTCTCGTGTACCTGGGGAATCATGTTGTTTAATGCAAATAAATCCGGTGCATTGTCCAGCGGTTCGTGGTGGGAACTACTGGGTCCTATTTCCGGGATTGTTTTGTTTGGTGTAGGACTTACATTAATTAATTTCTCCATTGATGAAGTATCAAATCCAAAATTGAAGGCACAAAGAATTATGAGATCCTATTATAAAGTG
The DNA here is from genome assembly GCA_023428655.1 of Bacillota bacterium. Taxonomy (GTDB): domain Bacteria; phylum Bacillota; class Clostridia; order Lachnospirales; family Lachnospiraceae; genus Mobilitalea. Next base: position 3,470 of record JAEYXC010000415.1, read on the forward strand.
AAAAAATTACAGGCGAAGGCTGCTAAAAAGCTAAGCTTGAATAACGCCAAATAGGAAGGAGGGATGCTTAAAGATGGGTGACTTATTAACCGTAAAAGGGCTTTGTGTTGATTATGTGACGGGAAAAGGGGGACATGTCAGAGCGGTAGACAATGTCAGCTTTTCTATAAAAGAGGGTCAAAGCTTTGGATTGGCTGGAGAATCCGGCTGTGGTAAGAGTACAATTGCTTACTCACTGATGAGGTTACACAGGCCGCCGGCGTTAATATCCGGAGGACAAATTCTTGTTGGAGGTAATGATATCGTACCAATGCCAGAAGAAAAGGTACAGCAATTACGCTGGAGCGAGATTGCCATGGTATTCCAATCAGCCATGAACTGTCTGAACCCCGTAGTACCAATGGAAAAGCAATTTTTTGAGATATTTAAGTATCACGGGATTACGAATGATAAAAGTGTTTCCAGAAAGAAGGCGGAGGAGCTGCTGTCCTTTGTAGGGATCCCGGCAGAAAGATTAAAGGATTATCCTCATCAATATTCAGGCGGTATGCGTCAGAGGGCAGTCATTGCAATGGCCTTAGCCCTTCGACCAAAGCTTCTTATACTGGATGAACCAACTACAGCACTGGATACTGTTGTACAGAGGGATATTTTACAGTGTATTTATGATCTGAAAAAGGAATTAAAGTTCTCCATTCTTTTTATAACACATGATATCAGCCTGATGATGGAATTCTGCGACACAATCGCCATTATGTACGCTGGGAAGATAGTAGAACAGGCTTCTTCTAAGAAGATTTTACATAATCCGAGTCATCCATATACCTATGGCTTAAAAAACTCATTTCCCTCTTTAAAAGGAGAAGTGAAGTATATGGAAGGAATACCTGGAACTCCGCTGAATTTAAATGCTATCCCCGTAGGCTGCAGGTTTCAGGAGCGCTGTTTTAAAGCAGGTAAGAAGTGTTTTACAAAAGAACCGGAGCGAAGCTCGACGAAGGATGGGTTCTTTTATTGCTATAATCCATTAGATGTAGGGTAGAAATCAGTTTAACGGTCACCTAACTACCAAATGCAATGCATCAATTATACGAGGTGTGATATGAAAGAAGATAAGCAAATAATATTAAGTGTAAATAACGTTGTGATGGATTTTAAAATTGGTGGAAAATCTATCCTGTCCAAAAAGAAAACCCTACGTGCTTTGAATGATATTACCTTTGATTTGTATAAAGGTGAAGCTTTGGCAATCGTCGGTGAATCCGGTTGTGGCAAATCCACGATATGTAGGGTGGCAATGAAATTTTACAATCCCACTTCGGGAACAATGACCTATGAGAATAATAACATTCATAAATTGAAGTCCAAAGAGTTAAAAAACTATCGACAAAAGGTACAGATGATTTTCCAAGACCCTTTTTCCTCGCTAAATCCATTGCATAATATATATTATCATTTAGAGAGGCCGCTTAAGTTATATCATTCTTTAGACAAAGAAACCATGAAGAAGAAAATGGATGAGTGTTTGACCTTAGTAGGGTTGGTTCCGCCGGAAGAACAGGGGAGCAAGAACCCGCATCAGCTGTCAGGTGGACAAAGACAAAGAGCGTATTTGGCAAGAATATTATCCGTAGGTGCGGAGGTTATATTTGCGGATGAGCCAACATCAATGCTGGATGTATCAATTCGTTTGGGAATTCTTAATCTTATGAACAAATTGAAAAAAGAAAATAATAAATCCTTTGTTTATATTACCCATGATATCGCCACTGCACGATATTTCGCAGATCGGATTATTGTATTGTACGCTGGACATATGGTTGAATGGGGTGATGTGAATAAGGTAATTGTTAATCCTGCTCATCCATATACAAAGCTTTTGGTTGCCGCTGCTCCGGACCCGGAAAGAGAAGGGGTTGTAGAATTGCCGGTAATAAAGGAAAAAGAATCAGAGGTTACCTTTTGGACACCGGATAGCAAAGGCTGTCCGTTTAAAAGCCGTTGCCCTGTCGCCGAGGAACGATGCTCCCAGGAGCTGCCGGAGGTTAGAGAAGTTAGCGAGGGACAGTTTATTCGTTGCTTTCATCAGCTGGCATGAGGAAAGGTTGCGTGTAATTCCCTATTGACAAATCCTCAAAATAAGTTTATTATTACATTTAATATTTACAAAGGCAGTGACGAAAAGGAGTACATATTTTCTGATCCACAGAGAGAGAATGGTTGGTGCAAATTCTTGTGAGGAGAGTATGGAAGCAGTTTCTGAGCCATGGACCGAACAACGAGCCAAAGGGTCGTTCAGTAGATTTCATCGGGAGCCCGCCCGTTATAGCGGAATCGGTTTATCTCCATCAGATTATGGTGAAGCTGGAACCGAGTTGAGAGCAGAGATTTCTCTGAATTTAGGTGGTAACACGGATTAACTAATTCGCCCTAAGCTAACAAAGGTTGGCTTAGGGTTTTTTTATTTGTGTACTTGTTCAGTTACAATCAATGTGGATCGTGGAATGGAAAGTTGAATGATAATAAAATGAAATTGGAGGAGAATACCCATGAAATTAATCGGAAAAACGAAAAAGCTTGAAAATGTTGCTTATGATGTGAGAGGTCCTGTTGTAAATGAAGCGGACCGAATGATTGAACAGGGAATCAAGATCATGAAGCTGAATATCGGTAATCCGGCGCCCTTTGGTTTTGAGG
>JAEYXC010000440.1 GCA_023428655.1 Bacillota bacterium
GATCCGTTCGTCGCTCTGACCGTACCGCCACCATCGGTCCAGTTCTGCCAGTAGTCCGTAGCCGCAAATGCTGTTCCGGCAAATATACTGGTAAAGCTCATAGAAATTGCAAAAATGATTGCTAATACCTTCTTGTTTAACCTTCTCATACTGATACCTCCTAAATACATTATTATTGGTTGGCTTACCTACATACTATTTGAATAACCTCCTTCAAATAGTTCTCCCTATATAAATGATACAAGTTAATTATATCTTCCAACCTTGCTAAGCATAATGTCGTATTTGGAAAATTTTATAAATCTTTGTATTTTTCTGTATTCTCCTGTTCCTCTTCCTAATATGGTATTCCCTTCTTCCCGGATAATTCTCTTCCTCGATTACCAGAAAACCTCCATAGAAATAAGCATAATGTTCATGTAACATAGGAAAGGCGTAGTAGTTACTGATGTTTTGCACAAAGAAGGAGGTTACTATGAAACCACTCAAGAAACTAATCATTGTCACACTTTGTATTCTGTTACTATTTCCGGCTTCCACAGCCAGTGCTGCTAAATATACAGTGAAATCAAAGGATACACTCCGTTCCGTCAGCAATTTATTCGATACCAGTGTGAAAGCCTTACGATATTCCAACAATTTTGAGGAAAATAGTTTTTCCCCGGGGGATGTAATTTATGTTCCCGCTCATGTATATAAAGTAAAGTCCGGTGACTCACTCTATACCATCTCTAAGAAGTACGAGGTACCCGTAGCCGACATCAAGAAGGCAAACGGTAAAAAGGGCAATCAAATTAAGCCGGGGCAGAAATTAGTCCTTCCCGGAGTAAAGCCCAATAAGAAAAAGGATGCCGTTATCTCTTATTCCGGTAATGAGGTCGATCTATTAGCAAAGCTCATCGAAGCAGAGGCCTCCGGAGAATCCATGCAAGCCAAAATTGCAGTTGGCGCAGTGGTCATTAACCGAGTTCAAAGCAAGGAATGGGCACCCTCCATCAGCAAGGTGATCCATCAAAAATTCGGGCAGTATTATCAATTTACACCCGTAAAAATAGGAACCATTCATAATACACCCTCCAGCGACTCGAAAAAGGCTGCATGGATAGCGATGTATGGCAGCGATCCAAGTAATGGTGCTATCTTCTATTTCGATACAAGCTCAAAGAATGATTGGCTCTGGTCCAAGCCCAGGACCGCTAAGCTGGATCATATGGTTTTTGCAAAATAATACATTACAGAATGCCGGACAGATCTCTTTCTTGTCCGGCATCCTTTATAATTATTTTGCTATCCACAAATATACAATTATGGAATTGGGATACATCTTTCCTACTCCTCCGTCTAATATTTGAAACGCAAATTTCAATTTATAAAAGGAGGATTAAAATGAAAAATAAGAAAAAAATATATACACTCGTCATACTTGTGATTCTTATGTCACTCTTTACAAATATGACTGCTTTTGCACACAGCACCAAGTCTAAAATCAAGGTTACGGTTAACAACAAGACCGTCAAATATGACGTATCCCCATACCTTACAAAGGGTGAGGTAATGATACCGTTAGAAGAAACGGCAAAGGCCCTTGGTGCAAAGGTAGAATGGGATAAAAGGAATACTACCCTGTGGGCACATCTGGATCAGCTTCATGCTGAGCTGATCGTTGGAAAAAGCGAAATGTATCTCCATCGAGATGCTGATTTCTCAGGTATACCACAGACAGTTAAGCTAAACACGACGATTAAAGCAAGCCGCGGCAGCATCATGGTTCCGGGTAAAACGGTTTTTGAAAGCATCGGCTGGAAGGTGTCCTGGGACAGCAAGAAAAAGGTGTTATCCATCACTGCAGAAAAGAATGATAATAAGGATATTAAATATACTGAAATCGGAAAAGACGAGATTGCTAAAATAAAGACTGTAAACTCATGGTACAATAAAAACTACAAAAAAGCAGGAGTACATTCTATAAGACATAATGGACATATGTATGTGCTTGTAAGTGCCGGAAAGAAGCCTACGGGAGGATACTCCCTTGGAATCAACAGCATAGCTTACGAAACCGCAACGAAGGCTTTTGTTAATGCCTATGTGAAGGCTCCATCCCCAGATACAATGGTTACACAGGTGGAAACCTACCCTCATGTTTTAGTCAAAATCGAAGGTCAGAAGAAGCTTCGGAGTGTTCGTGGTAAGGTATCGGAGAGCACCTCCAATCCCTCTCCTTCCGTCGTAAGCTATGAAGAAATTACTTACGGTAACATTCTAAATAACAGTAGCTTAGCAAATTGGTACACGAAGAATAGTCAACAGCAGGGCATTCACTATATGAGGGACGGAGAATATCTGTATGCTCTCATCGCAGCCGGAGAAAGATCCACCGGAGGCTATACTGTAAGCATCGAAGATATTTATTACAGCTCAGCTGATACGGTAGTTCTTCGCGCTAAAGTAACTCCTCCTGGAGCAAATGATCCAGTTATTATGATGATTACCTATCCGAATATGCTGATTCGAATAAAATCCGGGTCACTAAAAGCCATCCTCGGAGAGATTTATGAGACCAGAATTACCGGTGTTACCCTTGACAAGAGCACGGTAAAAGCCATGGAATTATACGACTTAAATCAAGTGAAAATCAGAGATCTGCTTGACAAGGAGAAGGATGAGGTTATACAAGCCTTTTATAGTTCAACCATCGATCCCAACCCTCATATCGAGATGATCACAGGAAAGCTCCTTAAGGTGACTACAACAGATGGGTATCTCATGACCTTCACCAGCTATGGCTCCGAGAAAAATGTAATAGCCAGTATTCAGAAGGACGGAGTGTCAAAATCCTATCATTTGCTCGCTCCCGATATTGCTAAATATATCTACAAGTAAAATATGATCCCATAAAAGCTCTGCTCTATAATGGGTTGGAATAAGAATAACAACGTACATCCCCTATTACCCTTTTGTCGGATATATTTCGCCCGACATAGGGTAATAGGGGATGTATTTTTATCTTATACGTTAATACATTGAGACAACTTCTTTTTAAGCCATTCACCATATGACTTTGATAATTAAATTTTATAATTCTAGAAAATTAATACACCAGCATCATATATTGATACAAAACGAATATTGAGGTTCCTATGACCATCCATGTTGTTCAACCGGGAGAAACAATCTCCTCCATTGCTGACTACTACAAAATGCCTGTTACAAAATTGATTCAGGATAATGGACTGGAAGCCGCGGCCAATTTAGTACCCGGTCAAACCATCGTCATTGCTGTACCGTTACAGGTATATACCGTACAGGACGGGGATACCTTAGACAAAATCGCAGCGGAATATGATGTATCCGTGATGCAGCTATTAAGAAATAACTCCTATCTATCCGATCGAGAATATCTTTATCCGGGAGATACCATAGTAATTAGCTATGATAATACAAAAGGAAGCATTACAACCAATGGGTATGCCAATACCTTTATTGATCGTAGAATCCTTAGAAAAACCCTGCCCTATCTAACCTATCTATCCATATTCGGATATCGAACCACTGCCGATGTTGATATAATCGGTGTTAGTGATGATAACGAGCTCATCGAAATCTCAAAAGCCTACGGCGTTGCTCCTATTATGCTCCTGTCAACCCTGACCTTTGAAGGAATTGGCAGCTATGAAGCCGTTTATACGATTTTAAGCAATGAGGAAATGACAAACCGCCATATCAATAACATAGTTAACATACTAAAAACGAAGGGTTATTATGGTTTAAATACCTCCTTCCTGTTCTTTGATGCTCAGAATCGCCCGATGTATGAGAATTATATCACCAAGTTGTCCAGTCGATTAAATCAAGAGGGGTTTGCGCTATTTGTTACAATAATCCCGGAAGTAACCATCAATTTGAATGAGATTACCTTCTTTCGAAATGATTATTCCATCCTAGGTATGGAGGCGGATGGACTTACTATCATGAATTATAATTGGGGATATAATTTCGGACCACCCTTACCGGTCGTCTCTGTGAATGGAATATCAAAATTCTTGGATTATGCGGTAACCCAAGTTCCACCCGAAAAAATTGATATCGGGTTTACTGTGTTAGGCTACGATTGGGAGCTCCCCTATGTCATCGGATTTTCAAGAGCGGTATCCTTAACCCCCGATTCCGCCATCACCCTGGCTCGTGAGGTTGGTGCAATCATTCAGTTTGACGAATTATCACAAACACCCTTCTTCGAGTATGTGGAGAATCGATTCGGCGTTCCGATTCGCCATATCGTCCGCTTCATCGATGCACGAAGTGTCGATGGGATGCTTAGCCTGGTAATAAATTACAAAATTAGAGGAATCGGCCTCTGGAATATCATGAATTATTTTGCTCAAGCCTGGTTAGTCATTAATACACAGTACGAAATCGTGAAGGTTAATCCGGAGGATTTATGATTCCCTTTCTTTATCAAAGATTCGCTTATCCCTACGTAAGTTTCCCCCGATTACACTGATTATCCCCATAAAGCATTTGCATCATTGGAGCTTCGGTTGATTTTTGAAAAATCCGTCTTGATAAAGGATCTGGTGGAGAGCACCAAAAATAGTACTCCTATCATCACAAATATGATAAAAGACAATAAAGGCGAAACAATAAAACCATTGATATCAATTGCCAAGCCCTCCCTGACCAGCTCAGCCTTCGTTAGATTTGTCTTTTCCAGAACGATCATGCGAAAGAAAGCCGTCGCATAGGTCATAGGGTTAATATAGGAGAAATATTTTAATAAATCCGGCAACAAAGCCAGGGGAATATATGCACCTGATATAAAGGTCAGAGGCATGGTTACTGCGGTCTTAATAATCTGAAAGGTCTGTCCGCTACGAACCTTAGTGGCTATATATAATCCCACACCGGAGAATACAAGGCCAACAAAAATCATGGCAATCAAAATATAGATCGGTGTCGTCCAGGTTGTAAACCGAATCCCGATCAGCAACCCAATGAGTATAATTAATACGCCCTGCAGCGTAGATACTGTTGCCGCGGATAAAAGCTGACCGATTGCCACGGATAATCTTTTGGCCGGAGAAACTAATACCTCCTTCATAAAGCCGCTTACCATATCATCCACTGTCGTTGAAGCCAAATTAAGCGCTCCTTCAAATACGGTAGTAATAATTACGCCGGATAGCATATATGCTATGGGATTCTCGATAAAATCATTTTTAAAAATTGCACCGAACACATAGACAAAGAAAAATGGAAAGATTAAAGAAAAAATCAAACCTGTCCGGTTTCTTACAAAGGCCTTCAGGCCTCTCTTCCATAAAGCGAGTATGGTATTCATATTAAGCCTCCTCCCTGATTTTTCTACCGGTTATTTCCAAGAATACATCGTTAAAGGTTCCCTTTTTAATCTCGATATCCGTAATATCCTCTTTATGCAGACTGATAACCTGAAGCAATGGCTCTGAATTCTCTGCATCAATTTTATAATAGCCGTTCTTCCTTTCATAGCTAATCTGCTTCTCCTTCAGTAACGCCTCCAATCCTTCTGCGCTTTTCGTGGTGATGAAAGCCTTATCCCTTGTATATTTCTTCTTTAATGCATAGGGGGTATCATGAGCAACAATTCTGCCTCCGTCAATGATTGCGATTTTATTGCAAATTTCAGCCTCCTCCATATAATGGGTTGTAAGAAAAATCGTGATATTTCTCTCTTTTTGCAGCTTAATAATATATTCCCAGATATGGGCTCTGGTCTGTGGATCCAGTCCGGTGGTCGGTTCATCGAGAAACAACACCTTAGGATAATGCATCAGCCCACGGGCTATTTCAACCCGTCGCTTCATTCCGCCGGATAAAGCACTGACCAATTTCTTTCTCTCTCCCAAAAGGTCAACTAATTGGAGGACAAACTGTATCCGCTCCTCCACCTCCTTCTTGGGGATATTATAAAAAACACTATGCATTACCAGATTTTCTTCGATTGTCATTTTTGCATCCAGGGTAGAATCCTGAAATACAACACCAATGGTTGATCTTACCTCGCTTTTATTACTCGATACATCCTTCCCGTCAATTAAAAGGGTACCGGAGGTCTTCTCAAAGATGGTACATAGGGTGTTTATGGTAGTACTCTTCCCGGCTCCATTGGGACCAAGAAAGGCGAAAATAGTTCCCTCCTCCACATCGAAGGTAATATTATCTACAGCAATAAAATCACCGTAGGTTTTCGTAAAGTTTTTTACGCTAATTATATTTTTCTCTATACTCATTCATTTCTCCTTCACAGCCTAATGATATTGCTTACAATTGTATCTTTCATCCTGTCCATATTCCATGTCTATTCATAAAGTCTTACCTTTCACCTTGGTAATATTCCTATGGTCCGGCCTTGCCAGTAACGCATCAATGTGCGCGTATTCCTACACCTATATTAGTGAAGGTGGTCACTATTATATTCCCTCTGTTTGTAACTCCCAGGGTTGTGTTATAATAACAGATATCATTTTCCATTATGATAATTCACATTTACATTGAATAGAATGGAGGACGTATTATGAAATTGTTTTGGAAATTTTCCTTATTGATACTTGGCGGAGTATTTCTAACCCTGGGAATCGTGGGAATTTTCTTTCCGGTTCTCCCCACTACACCCTTTTTATTATTGTCTGCTACCTGCTTTTTAAAAAGCTCCAAAGCAGCTTATCGTAAGCTTATGTCCAATCGGATATTAGGTAAATATATCTTTCAATACCGAATCACAAAAGCAGTTCCCTTAAAATCTAAGATCACTGCTCTACTATTACTGTGGCTGGGAATATTAATCTCCCTGTACCATATACCGCTTCTCCTTATTAAAATACTTCTCCTTTTGATTGCCATTGGCGTCACCCTTCATATTTCATCGTTAAAAACCATGACAAAGGAGGATAAAGAGAGATTTATGAGAGAATATCAATATTATTTGGAGCATAACAGCTTCCTTTGATCCTTGGGATTGAAAAATCCTCTCTATAGCAGTATAATATAATTAGCTACTTACTTTTGTCAAGTAAATCTATTGCAATAGTAAATGAGGTGATAACAATGGATAATTATCATTTATGCCCAAAATTTGAATCCGCTTTTGAGTTGTTAGGAAAGAAATGGACGGGATTAATAATCAGAACCTTAATGGGTGGGCAAAAGCGTTTCTCGGATATTGCAGAAGCCATCCCAAATATGAGTGCACGTATGCTTACGGAACGCTTTAAGGAGCTGGAGAATGAAGGTATTGTAACTAGAAAGGTATACCCTGAGACACCGGTTCGCATTGAGTATGAATTGACAGAAAAGGGTATTGCGCTGAAAGCCGTTATGGATGAAATCCAGAGATGGGCGGACAAATGGAATTAAAAAAAGTTATAAATTTCACAACGAAAGACCCTTGACTAATCTCTTTCGTTGTGTTTTAATTATGGTAAGTTAGTTACTTTTTATTACTAACTTATTAAAATATTTTATGTAACTATTTGTAATTAACATTTTTTTCTTGTTATTACAGAAAGTTATCAACATAGAAGAAAGGAGCATGAACCGTATGATCAAAAAAATCGAAAGCAAAAATATGGGTAGCAGTGAGCAAGGTTGGCTACGAAGTAAGTTCCACTTTTCCTTCGCTGATTATTATAACCCGAATAATATACAGTTCGGCGTCTTAAGAGTAATCAATGATGACTTAGTGGAGGCTGGTACCGGCTTTGATACTCATCCCCATAGGGACATGGAGATAATCTCTTACGTTGTCAATGGCGAATTAACTCATGGAGATAATATGGGCAATGAGAGCACACTTCAACGTGGGCACGTTCAATATATGAGTGCAGGAACCGGAGTATATCACAGCGAACATAACCTGGGTACGGAACGAGCGCGCTTTTTGCAAATATGGATATTCCCGGACAAGCGAGACCATTCTCCTGCCTACGGTGACTTCCGATTCCCTTGGGAGAATCGACACAACCAATGGCTCCATATGGTATCTTCGAAGAAGGGTGATGCACCGGTTAAAATTAACCAGGATGCAAATATCTATTCCCTGGAGCTGGAGCAAGGGAAGGAGATTACTTTTTCCGTTCCGGAGGGACGGCAGGCGTACCTGGTTCAAATCGAAGGACGCGTAAAGATCAACGATATTGAGCTCAGTCCTCAGGATGCTTTAGAGATCCGATCAGAAGAACTCTTGTTGAAAGCATCCGAGCTGTCACATATTCTTCTTATCGAGATGAATAGATAAGTTATTGTTGCAAATCTTATGTTAATAAAATGATAAAATTTATATTGGAGGATTTATTATGTCAAAAGACTTTTTAAAGGCAGTAGAAGAAAGACGTAGCTATTATGGAATAGGCAAGGAGGCTATTGTCTCCGATGATAGGATTATTGAAATTGTAGAGCATGCAGTAAAATATACTCCCTCCTCCTTCAATTCCCAAAGTGCAAGGGTGGTGGTATTATTAGGGGAACAACATGAGGGTTTATGGGATATTATCATGGATGCCTTAAGAAAAGTGGTACCCGCCGATAAATTTGCCGATACGGAGAATAAAATCAAAGGCTTTAAAAACGGCTACGGTACCGTACTATTCTATGAGGATAACAGTGTTGTGGAAGCTCTTCAGCAGCAGTTTGCTCTATACAAGGATAACTTCCCTATCTGGTCCCTACAATCGAACGGTATGCTTCAGTTTGTTATTTGGACTGCTCTGGAGCAGGAGGGCTTTGGTGCTTCCCTTCAGCATTACAACGAGCTGATTGATGCCGATGTGAAAAAGGAATGGAACATCCCCAGTAACTGGAGGTTCATGGCACAAATGCCCTTTGGTAAGCCAACCTCACAACCCGGAGAAAAGGAATATCAACCTCTTGATGAAAGTATCAAGCTATTCAAATAATTTATTCGATTAGATTATAGCTCTTATGTCAGCTCGGACACGGGCAGTTCTACCCCAGAAGCAACAACAAATGGTAAGCATAATTG
>JAEYXC010000452.1 GCA_023428655.1 Bacillota bacterium
GCATAATTGCTATCCCCTGACACTAATCAACGGACAGCTACCCTTAGTTCACATCAATCAACATTTCTGTAGGATAATGTGTACTAAGGGTAGCTGTCCGTTCGTTTCAGTGTATAAGAATTGTGACTATGCTTAATGAATTACATGATTTATTTTAGATAGAGCACACTACTATTATACTCCGATCCATTATACTCCGTATATGCCAGCTTCTCGCCGGAGGGACTCCAGCTTGTAGTTGGGCTGTCAATATCCACAGCAATCTGAGTTGCCTTTCCGGTTATCAGGTCATAAACATACAATCCACTGACCAATGTATTATTCGTATCTTCCTTCAGGTTATAAGCAATTCTTCGTTGATCCGGTGACCAGGATACCCCACTGATCTCAGTCCCTTCCCCAATCACTACGGTTTCATTGCTTTCAATATCATATACAAGCAGCGTATTCTTTGCACCATTCGCTTGTAATACCAGTATTTGCTTACCATCCGGGGAAGGGATCATATCGATCACCTGACCTAAATCAAGGCTAATCTTCTCTTTGGTATTCAAATCAAGCTTTATTAAGGTTCCATCATATTGTGTGTTGAAATAAATAGTATCATTGATTTTTTCAACAAGATACAGGGCCTCCTCCTTTAACTCCTCCACCAAAGTGAATGTACCGGAACGATCTGCCAAATATGCTCCTCCGCTGTAAGCTGCCCCAACAACGGTCTCATTATCCGCCCAAGCGGCACTGATTGCACCACCAATCGGCTCACCCATTATCCCAAGACTCTTCAGAGATTCCATACTCATAATGTAAAATACAGGATCACCCAAAGAATACTCATAGTATAGAAGGTATTTTTTATCCTTCGATAGGGAAGCTCCACCGAGAATTACCTCCTCCTGCTCCTTCACTAGCTTATATTCCTTCGTGTTAATATCGAATTGATACAAGCTCATGGGGTATTGACCTGACAGCTCCGCCAGACTCATCTTACCCAGCGACTCATTTTCCTTTGAGACAATTACCGTCTCTTCATCGAACCAATCCGTTATACTCATCTTCTCGAAACGATCAATTTTCTCAACGGATAGAACGTCCTTTGTCTCTTCCTTATCGGTATCTTCAATGATGGTTATGGTTTTATCGGGTTCCTTTATCGTAACCTTCTTTTCCTCTTGCTCACACGCTGTCAGGGTGAGAAGAAAGGCTACCGTTAGTATTGTTTTTATGAAATAATTTTTTTTCATATAAGCACCTCCTTGATATCCTTATCTTATCAAGAATATATCTCAATCATATATACTGATGTTTCGTGCATGTAAAGAAATGTTTCCGAATTGTAAATATTACATCCGTTATTTACGTAGCCTCCGGAAATGAGATACGAAACATGGTTCCATTTTCATCTGATTGGACCAGGGTGATGGAGCCCCCCTGTTTGTCGGTATACTTCTTCACCAAAGACAAGCCAAGACCCGCGCCGCCACTTGCTCTGGAACGATTCTTATCCACTGTATAGAAGGGTTCAAATATTCTCAGGGCTGCATCCTTTGGAATTCCGATTCCCGTATCACTGATTTCTATAATGACCTTCTTATTTTGGATATAGTTCTTTACGGATACTCTTCCCTTTGCTCTGTTGTATTTAATTGCATTATCCAATAGGTTAACCAGAATAAGGATGATACTGTCCTTGTCAGCATAAATATAAGCCTTCGTCAGCTCAGTTGTAAGCACAAGCTCGAATTTACTTAGCTTCCCACTAAGGCTATCTAAAACAGACCCAATAATTTGCTGAATATCAATTCTTTCGGGATGGTATTCAAAGTCATATTTTTCTAAGGCGGATAGCTGCAATACCTTATCCACCATCTCATACAAGCGATCTGTCTCGCTTCTAAATATTGTTGTTGCAGTTTCGATCAGCTTATCATCCTCCGGATACATCTCCAATAGATCAAGATAAGCTCGGATGGAGGTTAGCGGTGTCTTAAATTCATGAGTAACATTTCCGATAAATTGCTTCTGCTGCTGATCCAACAGGGACAGCTTCTTCACAGCAAGGGTTAATTTATTCTGCTCCTCCTCCATTCCCTTCATCGTAGCCCTAATCTGATTACTCATAGCTTGGATACCGACACTAAGTCTGCCGATTTCATCTCTTCGCCGCAGGACCGATATGTCATAGTTCCCTTCTCTCACCTTATTTACCATCTGTTCCAGACGAATAATACCACCGGCAAAGGCTCCAAAATATAGATATCCAAGAAGAAAGCTGAGCATAAATATTCCTGCTCCGACGATGATAAAGGTACGGCTAATCCTTCGAAAGAATTGATTCTCCTCCGTCAGGGAGTAATAGAGCTGAAGCACTCCCACCTGTTCATTTTCTATGCGTAAGGGGGTCAGATAATATAAGCCATCCCCCTCTACTTGATAAGCAGTCTTGTTGTCCAGCGCATATTCTAGGCTACGACGAAACCGTTCTGCTTCACTAGGAGCCATTTTCCGACTGACCAGCTCACCCTCGCGGTCATATAAAAGGACGGCATGTCCCGTCAGTAATTCGAGCTGCTTTGCAAACTCGACTCCCTTGGTGCTTAAGAAAATCTGAGGCATCTTGTTTGATTCCGCTAATAGGGACTGCATAAAATAGA
>JAEYXC010000467.1 GCA_023428655.1 Bacillota bacterium
TGGGATTAATCGCCTTGAATATAGAGCACTCGTTGATATATTTCTCCTGAAATTGCATCAAATAATCCTCAATGGTCTTCTCTACCTCATTGAACATAACAAAGGTATCCTTGTAGTTAACAACGTACAGGGAGATCTCCCAGGTGTGTGGATGCCTCTCGCCACGATTACCATCAATGTGGATGGAATGGCTTGCGTTTAAATAAAAGTTATATTTATATTGTCTATACTTCATTCTTGCCTCCTGTGAGTTTAAAGGGACTTGATATTGAATGGATCAGGCTATTGCGTTAGCTTGCTGGCAATTACCTTTAACTCCTCCACCTTTTCTTCGCTTTCTGATTTGTATTTATTAATAAACAGATTGATAAAATCCAAGGCTTCCTTTTTGTTCGAATTCAGTAATAGAATTTTGAATTGATTCTTTTCCCAATAGCTGGCTATACTGTTATCTCCCTTGATTCGACCAAGAATTGCTGTGATAAAGATAAAGTGCTCCATTTTTGGATTCTCGACAAAGATATCAATCTGGATTCCTTTCTTTATCTCGTCTTTTGTCATGCGGGAAATCACTTCTTCGATAATAGAACGATTGTAGAAGGAGAATTCCTTTTCTGAATTCACATAATGTTTATTCTTATCATTTTCAAGAAGCTCGATGAGCTGTCTGTTTTTTCGGATTTCATTTCTTAAGCCGGTATTGTTTCTCTCTTCAGTGTTCAGCTTATAAAGATTAAAAATCAATAGCACAATCATCATTGCACCGTATAGAAAGAGGAAGCCCATACAATACAGCCTGATTTCCGGAAGCTTGATTTTCTTTAAATAGTAGCTTTCCTTTGTACATAGGAGCAGGGAGTATTTATCCGTATTTTGCGTGATTTCTGCTTTCGATAGAAGATAGCTTTCGTTGTCCCTAAGGGAGATATTATCGCGCAGGTAATCCTCGATGGGTTCATTCATCACAGTGGAGGTTGTATTATCATCCTTATAGAAGATGATCTGATCATTCCTTGTGATAATACAGTATGTACTGGAGGAGGTGGGATAATCCGACTTGATATAAGAGACCAGCTTCGAAGTAATATCACCATCTTCACTTGCCTGAGTGGCAGCGTTATCAAGATAGGAGGAGGCGAGCAGGGTCCGATTCTCTTGGTAAACACTAATATTTCTCTGGATTGCAATTTCAAATACATAGAAAATTAGAAGGATCAATGCGAAACACGATATATTAGCGATAGCAATGGTCAGTATTCTGTTTTTATTTTTGGTGTTCAACATATTAATCTCCATATAAGTGTAAAGGTCAGTATATGATAGTTATACTGGTAATGTATTATTGCTTATCCGAAGAAAGAAAGAGTCTTACCCTATGGAGAATATGTCCGATCGCCTTAAAATCATTGGTTACGATGGTCTTACACTGTTCCCGTTCTTCCTTGAAGGTCCTTGTTCTCCAGGAGCTGACTCCTTTGATGCTGTTAATAATTCCTGCCATACGGAACCAATAGACAATAAAATTAAAGATAGGGAGGATAATAACATAGCCTAGCTTCCTCTGATAGAAGCGTTTCAAATCCTTCTCCCAGCTTAGGTAATGGCAGACATTTAAATAGTATAAAAAGGTCGAAATTGTATATAAAGCATAAATGATAATCACGGATTCAATAACAAAGGAGAAGGGATAATTCATAAAGGCTAAGCAGATTAAGGCAAAGTACCAAATCATTCTGGGAAAAGCAAAGGTATGGTCAAACATAATGAGTCGGGTCATCATATCGGTGAAAAAGCCGATGACCGCTCCTCTTTTCTGTGGAAACATATGTGCTACTTCGATTTCACCTCTCTGCCAGCGCTGCCTTTGGACATAAAGGGTGTCCAGACTGGGTATGGGGTCCACAAAAAAGATTGCATTCTCACAGATATCAATCTTCTTTTTTAATAAATGCCGAACCTGAAAGGTAACATGAGTATCCTCGCAGACGGTTTCCGTATTATAGAGCTGTGTTTTCAATATGGTTGACTTTCGAAAGGCCGAAAAGGCTCCGGACATAGTAAAGATATTATCCAGCTCTGCCTCAAAATTGCGACCGGCTAAGAAGGCCTGTGCATATTCAAAGAATTCAACCTTTTGGATGATCTTCATTAGTCCGCGCTTGGAGGAGTTAATCGCCTGTGGATTCGTAAGGATGGAGCCCGTCATACAATGAATATCCTCATGAGCTTCGAACCTTGTAATCAGATTAATTAAGGCATCCCTTTGCAATAGACCATCACTGTCCAGATGAATGATATATTTGCCCTTGCTGTTGAATAAAGCCATATTAAGGGCCTTTGATTTTCCCTGTCTGGAATTCATCCATTTTAGGTTGGTACCGGGGTGTGCCTCCTGATATTGCTTAAATATTTCAAAGCTATTATCCACACTACCGTTATTTACGAGAAGAACTTCGATTTTGTCGATGGGATATTTGGATTCCATGATCGAGCTGATACACATTTCCAAGGTATCGGCAGAATTATATACCGGAATGATTACGCTGATCTCAGGGAAATATTTAAGCTGTGGGTCATTTTTGTATTTATTTTGCTTTTTGAGTAAAACCAGGAAACCAAAGGTTGCAGGAACAATCTCCATAACGAGAGGGATGATGATCCATGCAGTCCAAAATATGATTTCACTCGCCAG
>JAEYXC010000473.1 GCA_023428655.1 Bacillota bacterium
CGCAGAGCCACATGGATGAAATTGTAGAAGGCTTTAGAAAGGTTATGGAGAATAAGGATAAGCTGGTAGGGCTTACCTTTGACTATGAGCCTCCTGTATTAAGACATTTCTTAGCAAGACTAAGACCCTTAAATAAATAAGCTTAGAATTTAATATGACCCACATTTGCTCTCTTAAATCCCAATAGTAAAGTTCATCTATTCCTGATTTAAGGGAGCATTTTTAATTTATAAATTGGAGGTATTCGCATAGCGTAGGGTACTGCTTCCGGTTTGTTATAAATAAATGCAAACATAATGTATTGGGAGGTTAATTATGAGAGAGAATTGGCAAAGTAGAAAAGGGTTTATCTTTGCAGCTGCGGGAGCAGCAATCGGTCTGGGTAATCTATGGAGATTCCCTTTCCAGGCTTATAAGAATGGTGGTGGAGCATTCCTTTTACCGTATTTCGTTGCTTTAATCACCTGTGCGATTCCATTGATGATTATGGAATATGCCTTCGGACGTAAAATCCGTGGTGGATCCGTTAAGGCTTTTACTAGCCTTAAAAAGAAGCTGGAAGTCATCGGTTGGGTCCAGGTAATGGTTCCGGTGGTTGTAATGACCTATTATTCAGCCATCATATCCATATCCTTGATTTTTATGGTTTATTCCTTAGGGCACGCCTTCGGTATTATCAATTGGTTGGCTGATCCGGGACCGATTATGGGGATGGTTACCGGTAGTGCAGAAAGTGCTCTGGATTTAGGAGCAGGTATTAGTATTTATATTATAATCGCAGTTATATTTGTTTGGATTGCTAACTGGCTTATTGTTCGTGAGGGTATCTCCGGCGGCATTGAGAAAATGTCCAATATCTTTACACCGATGCTCATGGTTTTGATGCTGATATTCATGATTAATGCAGTTCGCCTGAACGGGGCAACGATAGGTCTGGAGGCATTATTTAAGCCGGATTTCTCTAAGATATTAGATCCGGGCATCTGGGTATCTGCTTATGCACAGGTATTTTTCTCAACAACACTTGCAGTAGGTGTAATGATCGCTTACGGCTCCTATCTGCATGACAAGGCTGACGTTGTAAACAGTGCATTCATTACGGTACTTGCCAACTCGAGCTTTGATCTGATTGCCGGAGTATTGGTATTTTCGACGCTTGGTTATCTGGTTAATAGTATGGGTGTTGAGTTCACCTCCTTTGGTACCGGAGCAGGTGTTGCCTTTATTGCCTTTCCCATTGCAATCTCAACAATGTCAAGCAATGTTGTGATACAAGGTTTATTAGGCTTCCTATTCTTTTTCTGCTTGTTTATTGCAGGTGTATCCTCCAGTATCTCCATGTTAGAATCCTTTGCGACAGCAGCACTGGACAAGTTTGATATTCCCAGAAAGAAACTAATCACCATCATTTCAATTATTGGTTTTATCGGAAGTGCATGCTTTGCAAGCTATGCCGGCTTTAATTTCATTCTTGATATTGTAGATGCCTATGTTGGAAATATCGTTATTGCCGGTCTTGGCTTGGTGCAGGTAGTGGCTATCAGCTATATCTATGGCACGAAGGAGCTTAGAGAGGAAGCTAATAAATATTCTGACTTCAAGGTGGGCAAATGGTGGGATTATCTGCTTCGATATTTTACACCGCTGTTACTTGGTGCAGTTGTAGTGACGAATATCATTAATTTAATAAGCGGATTAGGTAAGATGGAAAGCGTTGAGCTTATGGCAAATGTTATATTTGGATGGGGTACGGTTGCAATCATGATTGGTGCTTCCATAATCTTTTGCAAGAGAAAATGGTCCGTA
Organism: Bacillota bacterium; assembly: GCA_023428655.1. Taxonomy (GTDB): domain Bacteria; phylum Bacillota; class Clostridia; order Lachnospirales; family Lachnospiraceae; genus Mobilitalea. The sequence continues at coordinate 1,807 of JAEYXC010000473.1, forward strand.
AACGCTCAATAGAAATCGGAGGGATAAGATATGTCAACAGGAACTGTAATAATGATGTTATTAGGTCTGGGAACTGTATGGGGTGGTGCCATCGTTACCATTATCATTGCCCTGGTTGTGGAGAAGCGAAATAAAAATAAAAGTGTAGATTAAGGTTTTGAGGTCCAGATAATTTGACCTTGTATGGGGAAGTTGAATAAATAGATTGTTACATAATAAATAAGCTTGGGTGAGGGATTACTTCTTAGAGTAAGCCCTCACCCAATTGACACTTAGCATGATATAATAATCTCTGTTTTGATTTTATCCGACTATGTGCTAAGATTATAACTAAGTTATTGCGAAGCTAATAATACGAATTTAATAGATTTAATGTAAAATAAGATTGATATATTCTATAGGAATGGACACTTCAAACCTCAATATGAAACGAATAGAAGGAGGCATTATGTTGATCGTAGAAGAAATAAAGCTCCAGGAAGGAATCACGGATACATCACTGATTGCTTACCTACAGGATTTAGACTTTGGTGATCAGGAGCTTGCCGGAAGGCCGGCAGTAATCCTATGCCCTGGCGGTGCGTATCTTGGTTACACAGAGAAGGAAGTAGAGCCCATAGCACTTCGTTTTCTTTCGGAGGGCTTTCAGGTATTCGTTCTGAAATATTCCATTGGTGAGATGGCTCGCTTTCCGGCTCCCTTTCTGGATGCAGCGAAGGCGGTTATGCTGGTTCGGGAGCATGCAAGGCATTGGAGAATTCATTCGGATCGGATCAGCTTATGCGGATTTTCTACCGGTGCACAGGTCGTAGCAGCCTTAGGTGCCATGTGGCAGGAGCCTTATCTTGCGAAGGCCCTGAATGCGGAAGGGGATCACTTTAAGCCCAATGCGTTAATCCTGGGTCACCCGGTTCTTGATATGGAGCGGTTTTATGAGAAGCATCAAGGAAAATCCCAGGAAATGAGTACCTTAACCGAGATGATGTTTCGTTGTATCTATGGAACGGCAACCCCGACTAAGAAGGATATTCTGGAATGGGATATAAAAAGTCGGATTAATTCCACATACCCACCCACTTTTATGTGGACAACTAGGGAGGATTCCTTGGTGGATGTGGAACAATGCCTGGATTATATCAATGCGTTCGCTTCAAAGGAGATATCTTATGAATTTCATATCTTCGATAAAGGAGCACCCTGCTCCGGTGCCGGTAACCCTAGGGCAGGGAATGCTCCGAAATGGGTTGAGCTATCCTTGCAATGGTTGGGCGATATTATGGGGCCGACCTTTACTACGAGCTAATCATTCTTCATTGGTCTCATAAGAGGGAAGAGAAGCATATTCTTGATGTTCTCTTCACCGGTCAGCACCTGAAGGATACGATCAATTCCCATTCCCCAGCCGGAGATCGGTGGCATACCATATTCCATGGCAGTAATATAATCCTGATCGAGGGGCATGGCTTCATCATCACCGTTTGCCTTAAGCCTCGCTTGTGTTACTAATCGTTGCTTCTGATCCACCGGATCCACCAGCTCGGAATAAGCATTGATCACCTCAGCACCATTAATGATAAGCTGGAAACGATCCACTACCTCAGGGTTATCATCATTCGCTCTGGCTAGTGGGGATAGTGAGGTAGGATGCTCCACGAGGAAGGTCGGTGAGATCAGCTTGGGACGGCTGACCTTCTTATATAAGAGATCGATGAGGTTCCCTCTGCCTAGAAGCCTTAGCTCCGTCTCGGAATCCAACGAGATGTTTCGGGTTTGGATTTCATTAAGTAGACTCTCAGCGTCTTTATGAAGATTAATATCGATACCGCAGTCCTGAAGCAGTAGATTGCGGAAGGATACAATGGGCCATTCTCCATCAAAATCAATCCGGTGGTCGCCAATAGTAAGCTGAGACTTACCGTAGAGCTTTGTCACAACGTGGGAAAGCATTCCCTGGAGGAAAGACATGTTATCCTTATAATTCATGTAAGCACAATAACCCTCAAGCATTGTAAAGTCCTGAAGATGCGTTGTGTCAATTCCCTCATTGCGAAAACATCTTGCGAATTCAAAGACCTTCGTAAAGCCACCGACAATCGCTCTCTTCAAGTAGGTCTCGGGAGCAATTCGCAGATATACCTCCATATTTAGTGCGTTATGATGGGAGAGAAAGGGTCTGGCTGTAGCACCGGAGGGCTTATCAATAAGTACGGGAGTCTCAATCTCCAGATAGTGATGATCCTCAAGGTAACGACGAACCTCTCTCATGAAGTTGAACTTAATCAGAAATCGCTGTCTGGTTTCCTCGTTCATAATCAGATCCAGATATCGTTGGCGAAAGCACAGATCCGTATCACTTATTCCATGGAACTTCTCCGGCAGGGGCTTTAACGCCTTCCCTAGAAAGGTAAGGGTATCGGCGCGAAGGGTCTTCTCACCGGTCTGTGTAGTGAATATCTCACCCTCCACTCCCATAAAATCCCCGATGTCAAAGCCCTTCTTAAAGAACTCATAGGCTTCCTCTCCGATCACATCCCTCTTAACGGCTACTTGGATCCGTCCCTGAATATCAGCAAGGGTAACAAAGGATAGCTTGCCGATCCTACGAAGGAGCAGAATTCTTCCGGCAACCTTGACATTGCGGGTACCGTCCTCTAATAGTCTTGCATCCATAAGCTCATGTGTTCTCTCAAATCGCTCCGGATATGGATTTGTAACCATGCTCACATATTCCAGCTTCCTTCTTCTTGCCTCTTCCAATACTGCTTCACTCATAATTAATTCCTCCAATTTTCTATAAAATTGTAATAAAAAAAGCCCCATCCCTGACGAAATTCAAGGACGAGACTAATACTCGTGTTACCACCTTAATTCTTCTATATCTCACGATATAGAACTCTACAAGTACGGCCCTAGGGCGATACTCTGGTGCTGTAATGGGCACTCCCATCGTAGTCTCAGCATAGAACCTATGCAGTCGGTACGCAGTTCCAAGGCTTTATTCGGTCGGATGGGATGGACTCCCATCAATTGCTTTCTGTGTCTCTTCACACCAACCGAGACTCTCTGGGACAGAGGGGCAATACCTACTTCTCTCTTCATAACCTTTGCTCTATTGCGGCAGGGATGTTAACCTGCCAAAGGATTTTGTGTTTTGCTCATGCTAACATAAAAATCTGTGACTGTCAAGAGATTATAAGCTAAGCTCAAACCGATTTTTATCAAAAATAAATACTTAAAATTATTTTATCCATAATTTCTCCATAATATAGTCGTTTTGTGTACTAGGAAAATATGAACGAAGGGTGTACTATTGAGTAGAAGATAGAATAGATGAGAAAAAGTGAGGAGGATATCATGCAAAAAAGTGATGGAATGAATTATGCTCCGCAGGGGAAACCTTCACCCGTGGTAAAAGCAGGTGAGTTTGCATTTGCGGCGATTGCTCTTGATCATGGACATATTTATGGTATGTGTAACGGATTAACAGAGGCCGGAGCGGACCTCAAATGGGTATATGATCCGGACCCGAAGAAGGTGAAGGCATTTTGTGAGAAGTTTCCTCAGGTAAGAGTTGCCTCCTGTGAGGAAGAGATCTTACAGGATCAGGAGGTAAAGCTGGTTGCAGGTGCAGCAGTGACTTCTTTACGTTGTGATCTTGGTATGAGAGTTATGGATGCCGGTAAGGATTATTTTACAGATAAAGCTCCTCTAACTACTATGGAACAGCTGGAAAGAGCAAAGGAGAAGGTTCGAACAACGGGAAAGAAATACATGGTATACTACAGTGAGCGCCTTCACGTGGAGAGTGCTATTTATGCGGGCTATCTCATTGAGGATGGAGCAATCGGTAAAGTGGTTCAGGTTATCGGATTAGGTCCTCATCGGTTGAATGCTCCTTCCAGACCGGATTGGTTTTTCGAGAAGGACAAGTACGGTGGAATACTTTGTGATATCGGTAGCCATCAGATTGAACAGTACCTTTTTTATGCAGGAGTAAAGGATGGACAGGTAGCAAGGAGTCAAATCGGTAATTATAATAACCCGAAGCATCCGGAGCTGGACGATTTTGGTGATTGTACTATTGTCGGAGACAACGGCACCACGAATTACTTTAGAGTGGACTGGTTTACGCCGGACGGTCTGGGCACCTGGGGTGATGGAAGAACCATAATTCTGGGAACTGAGGGCTATATCGAGCTTAGAAAGTACATTAATATCGGAAGCTCCAATACCTCCGATCATGTATTCCTCGCTAACGGTAAAGGTGAATATCATTATGAGGTATCCGGTAAGGTGGGCTATCCATACTTTGGACAATTGATATTGGATTGTATGAATCGGACGGAAAATGCCATGACCCAGGAGCATGCCTTCAAGGCTGCGGAGCTCGGTGTGAAGGCACAGCTACAGGCAGTAGAGTTGACCGGAAGAAAAATAGGATAATATAGCGTAAGGTACATAATTGTTTAGGTCACTAAGGTGGATCAATGCATTCATAAGCAGACAGGGATAGGTAATACTATTCTCGGTCTGCTTTATTTTATGATATAATAGTAACCAAGCAAGGGTTTTCTTCTTAAGTTAAGGATTGTAGTTCATTCCTTTGCTCAGAGGATAGCCTATCATTTATTAATGTCTGAAAGGAAACGAAAGATGCTTCAACGACTTAACATTAACGATTTTGATAAGGTATTCGAGATCATGGAGGAAAGCTTTCCGCTTGAAGAATATCGTACCTATGAGGAACAGAAGAATTTATTGAAGAATCCCCAATATAGAATATATGTTATAAAGGATGAGAAGGACGATAATGTAAAGGCATTTATCGGTGCGTGGCAATTTGATCATTTTGCATTTATAGAGCATTTTGCGGTTAATTCAAAATATCGTAATCAGGGATTGGGCTCGTTTATCTTAAAGGAGCTTTTTCAAGCATTGCCATGCCGTATTTGTCTTGAGGTAGAGCTTCCGAATACCGATCTCGCAAAAAGAAGGATCGAATTCTATAAGAGAAACGGCTTCTTTATGAATGACTATCCCTATATGCAGCCCTCCATTTCGGAGGGGAGAAAACCATTGCCCCTGGCTGTTATGACGACACAGAGCGGTATTTCCAAAGCTTTATTTGAAGAAATAAAGAAGGTATTATACCAAGAGGTTTATCATGTAATCTGATATAAGTACAACCCCATTATAAAGAGGTGTTTCATAAGCAGCTTAGTAAAATAAGGTAAGGGGCTGTTGCAAAACACAAGTTCAAGATGAAGGAAAGGACAACTTGCATCCCAACCAGATAATCTCTTTCCGTATGGCAAGATTATCTGGTTCGCGTGCGCGTTCGCATAACTACAAACAAGCTTGTATATGCTCACTTTGCATACGCGCAAATACACTGTTTGACGGACAGATTGTTGAATTTGTATGACAATAGCAAACATTTATGTTTGATAATGGCATACAAAACAATAAGATGTCCGTCA
>JAEYXC010000053.1 GCA_023428655.1 Bacillota bacterium
AGCACTGCTAAAAAGCTAATAAGTGGAAGTAAGAAAATCCATAAACTGTACTCCCAAAACAATACCATACCAAAGAGAAAGCCATACATAACCGCAACAGCCTTTCCTCCTTTAAATCCGGCAAATATAGGAAATCAATGTCCTATTGCTGCAGCAATACCACCAATTATGGACACCAACTCTACTTTGAAGAAAAAGGAAGTCAGATAAATAACTAATGTTACCTTCAAAATATCCAAAGTCATCACCACAAGACCAGCTTTTTTTCCAAGAACTCTTCCTGCATTTCCACCACCTAGATTCTTACTTCCATAATTTCTAATATCTTTGTGATAAAATACCTTGCCAACGACCAATGCAAAGGGAACAGAACCAAGAATATATCCAAGTATTATGACTGTTAATATTTCTATATTAATATTCATAACATTACCCTTTCTATCTGCAGATTGTCTGAATGGTAATACATCCAGGCCCTCCATGAGTAATCAATGTGGGGGATAACTGGAATAATTCAATCGTAGTATCTGAAAAATGATTTCGAATCTGCTTCACAACATCTTCTGCCATTTGACGAACACCAGCATGTCCAATGCTAATGATATACTCCTGATTCACTTTCATCTCCTTAAAATACTCAATCACTGCATCCACAGCCTTTTTATAGGATCGCTTTACAGCAAACGGCTTAATCTTCTTCATATCCTCAGTCTGTGTCAATACAGGAATAATCTTAATCACACTACAAATAGCCGCTGCAATCGGTGTCAATCTTCCACTTCGCTTCAAAAAATTAAAATCAGAAGCAATTACAAAAGAAGCTGATGTTACAACAGATTTTTTAACCTGCCTCACAATCTCCTCTATACCCACACCTTCTTTCTTAAGCTTCATTGCCTTTTGCACAAGAAAGCGCTGTGCACCTCCCAGAGTCTGCGTATCAATAATATGTATATGTTCATTCTGTTCCAAACAGTTTCTGGCGCCCATAGCATTTTGGTATGTACCAGACAATCCATCTCCAATGGTTAAATACAAAATATCATCCTGCGTGCCTTCAAAAATATCAATCACATCTCCAATTGCCGGCTGCGAAGATGTGGGAGCCTTCCCCTGTTCAATCAGTTTCAGAAGCTCTTCACTGCTAATGTCCTCATAATCTCTATAAACTAAACCATCTACAAGAACACATGCCGGAATAACTTCAATTCCCAATTCTTTTCCTTCCTGAATAGAGTACAAAGCTGATGAATCCGTTATTATTTTCATATCTTCCCTGCCTCCTTTACCTCAATAATATTAATTCTATATTTATATACTACAACTTCGCAGTACATGGATTTTAACCATGCACTTATTCAAGCCCTCCATAAACATTCAGTCGGTGTTGCCTTCGTCTTCCAGTTCATCTTCCATATCTATAATTCCATATAGAGAGTTTCTTAAAGTAATACTTAGATGTACTCTCCTTAAATTTCTTATCATACTGTTTACCCATGATAATAGCTCCGCCATCTCTTATTAATTCCATTATAACTGTTTTTTTTAAAATTTTACACTATTAATTTGTACCATATATTTTCCATTTATTCTACCATCATCCACTCACACTGTCAGCTTCCATCCCGTCTGTGCATCGCTTGTAGAACACGCAAAAAAACACCCCCATCTAGTTTTTCGACGAAACATAAGTTCCTTAAGGATCTTTATTGCACCGCTGCCCCTTGTCTGACACACTTTGACATAGGTCATAGAGGCCATTCGATTTTACTTATTTGAATCCATACAAACATTGATAATCCTATATTGTCCAAAGGACTTCTATTTTGAAAACAATCATACTTGAGCGATGTGGAGACGGTATGTCTGAGCTGGTTCTTCTCTTGGAAGTACGCTAAATATGTCGAATTATAAGTTGACTTTGATACTTTTTTAGTTTATTGCGGGATACAAACTATACTGAAGGAGGGTTAATCATCGAATAATGAAATATTTACAAAAATTCACTACCTTAAAGGCAAAAATTATTACCATGCTGATTGTTATTAGTTCAGTTCCTCTCCTTATTTCAGGGACAAATTCCTACCAAACTTCATTGAATGTATTAGAGAGAAAGCTTGAGACTACTACCAAAAATGGCAACGAACATATCCGGCCTAATCCGTGAAGTAAGCGACGCTTCCAACGTTGTTTTGGACACATCCATAACACTTGCCAATATGTCGGAGGAGACAAATTTTTCTCTTAGCGAAGTAGCAAGAACGGTGGAGGAAGTCGCGAAGGGTGCTACAGAACAAGCTCAGAATGCTTCGGATGGAGCTTCTAGTATTTCAGATTTATCAGATCAACAAACGATAGAATTACAGAACCTGTCAGAACAGCTGAAGGAAAAAATCAATCACTTCAAATTCTAATAATAGGATATAAATTGTTAAAGATCAGAAAAAAGCAGCCTTATAAGGCTGCTTTTTTCTGATCTATAAACTGCGAATATGCAATGTCGGTTACTGCTCCATGAAAAGATGGTCATTTTGAAAAACGTCCGCACTCCGGAACAGAAAACTTTCTGAGTTCCAATTTGTGAAGCAATTGATCATACACTCCTTAAAAGATGCATGATTTTGATAGACTAAATGCCCATCTGTAAAGAAGATCCCAATTTTTGATTCCAGTCTTACCTTTTAATCTGGCCAATTGATTTTAGCTTGTTGGGAAAGCCTTACTTGTTTCATTATCATATTCCTGCTCCAATCAAATAACCGCGTTCTATCGTTCTGCTTTGCGTTAACTAATTGTAACTTAATGTAAATTCATCCCCTATATTTCTTTCATGAGCCTGTAATAATTTGCATCAATCTCCGAATCTGTAGACAGTATTATTGTTTGCTCACCTGCATATGGGAAGTAAGAAGTAATCAGTGCCGTACGGTGCAATGAATAGTAGATGCAATGACTCGTTTTCATGATAACAGCACCTAGCCAACAATTAATTTCTTTGTTTGTTTTATATACTTGGCAGGAATATCATATTTCAGTTTCCATGTTATATTCATTGGATTGCTACCGGTATGTTTTACATAATCGGCAAATCCCAAAACACTGTATGGTGCGGTGTTTCCCCAGGCATCCTTCTTTGAATCTCTCACACATAGAAGAACTTTGCTACCTTGTGATCTATGCTTTATATATCTCTGACCGGTTGATGACTTTTCACTTGTTGTGCTTTGACTTTGCCAATGGAATAAGCTTTCGTTTATGGAATAATCATTATACATGGTTGTTGGCGAATAATCTTTGTCCGACTTATTTAAAGTCACAAACAATACATCCAGCTTCTTCTCTGGAAGCCACTTCACTCCTTCCCTAACCGTAGCCGGCTTTAGAAAATCCAATGCAACTAATATTTGATCTCTGGAATAGGTACAATGCAAATCAATAGGACATTCAAACCCAAAATCCATTCTCTGATCCACTAGGTCAATATGTTCAAATTGATATTGCAAAAGCTCTCTCATCTCACATAAAAGTTTTTTGTTTCTCGTCAATTCTTGTATATTTTCTCTTGCCTTTTTTGAGTCATTAAAATCAATAGACTCCATCCATACGGTAATATAGAACATCTGTAGCATTCTCTTTTCTTCTAAGGATAAACTATCAATGTTCAAATTATCAATTTGTTCAAGTGTCTTCTTGATAAATAAAAGCAGTCTTCTTGAATCTATGGACGCTAAACGCTGAAAGGCCTTTGTAATCTCTTTTTCTAATGGTTCTATAAAATCCTCCTCCACACCAGCAAGAACACACAGTCTTGAAAAACTATTTTTCTTATATATTGCTCTTGGGTCCAGACGATAATACTGTAGGAAATTAGCAAAGGTCAATTCTTTTCCGGTATCATCAGTAAACGAGCTGATCTTGCTTATGATACCATTTCTTGTTTCAATTGAGCTCTTGATATTCTCTAAAACATATTCACTAGCCTTTTTCTCAAGATGTATATAGCATCCCTTTGGAACAGATACAAATCCCTTCTTAAGCTCATGCTCTACACTATGCTTTGTATTTGATAATAAAGCCGCATATTTCTCTTCATAATTATACTTTTTGTTTGCTTGTCCGATAAAATCCAAAACTGTCAGACAGTCCTTGCTATCATCCAATCGCAGACCGCGTCCTAGCTGTTGAAGAAAAATGGTAAGAGACTCGGTGGGTCTCAAGAATAGAACTGTATTTATTGAAGTAATATCAACACCTTCGTTATACAGATCAATAACAAATAGAATCTTCACCTCGCCTGATTCTAATCTCTTTTTTGCTGCAGCTCTCTCCTCTTTGTTCGTATCTCCATCAAGTTCCATTGCTGGTATCCCATTCTCGTTGAAGAAATTTGCCATGAATTTAGCATGTTCTTTTGATACACAGAAGCCTAGAGCCTTCATCTCATCTATAGATGATGTATACTTGTCAATATTTTCTATGACATGCCTTGCCCTTTTAATTGCAACCTCATAATTCATAGACAAAACATTGCTCAGCTCATGCTTGTCATAACCGCCACGTACCCATCTAACCTCTGTAAGATCAACTGTATCGGTCACTCCAAAGTATTGAAATGGACAAAGCAGTTTTCTATCAATTGCCTCTGGCAATCGAATTTCTGCAGAGATTCTTCCGCCAAAATACTGTAGAATATCTTCCCCATCCATACGCTCTGGAGTTGCCGTAAGTCCAAGGAGTATCCTAGGTTTAAAATGATTTAGCAGATTCTGATAAATTGGTGCGGCAGCATGATGAAATTCATCAACCACAAGAAAATCATAGTAATCCTCCGGTAAACTAGCGTATAACTTTTGAGAATTCAAGGTTTGTATAGAGACAAACAGATAATCAAGGGATTCAGGCTTATGATTACCTACATATAAATCTCCGAAGTTCATGTCCTTCAAAACACCTCTAAAAGTCTCAATACTTTGCTCTAGAATTTCTTCTCTATGAGCCACAAATAAAAGTCTATTTTTATTACCCTCATTTTCCCGGCAAAATCGTAAATAATCAAAGGCTGAAATAACTGTTTTCCCGCAACCTGTAGCTGCCACAACAAGATTTCTGTTGTGACCTAGAATCTTCCTATCCGCATCCAGTTTATCTAGTATCTCCTGCTGATATGAATAGGGACGAATATCAAATACAAATTTACGTTCTTCGCCTTCACCCATATATTTTTCATTTTTTAATGCTTGCATAAGGCGTGGCTTTTGGGTTTCATCATAAGTGATAAATTCTTTGTCGTTCCAATAACTGTCAAAGGTTGCTGCCACCTTATCAATAGTGGCTGCCATATCTTTTTCTGCAGCTTTAACATTCCACTCTAATCCGCTTGTAAGCGCGGCATTAGACATATTTGACGAGCCGATATAGGCGGTAGTGAATCCGGTTGCTCTATAGAAAATATAGGACTTTGCATGAAGTCTCGTTCTCTTTGTATCATAGGAAATTTTGATTTCAGTATTACTCAATTTATTGAGTTCCTCAACAGCCTTTACATCGGTAGCTCCCATATAGGCGGTACAAATAACGCGAAGCTCACCGCCATTAAATGTAAATTCCTTCAGTTCTTCTAATAATTCTCTAAGTCCGCTCCACTTAATGAATGACACCAGCATATCTATCCTACTAGCAGATATAATTTCCTTTTTTAACTCTGAAAGCATCTGAGGTTCACGTATAGCACCTGTAAAAAGACTACTATACGCCATAGATGTTTCAGGACGCTTTAAATCTTTTGCTTTCTTTCCTACGAGTAATCTAGCATCCCGCTCATCCATAATTGTCAATAATTGATCGCCTGCTTCATCTACTAAAAGCTGATTACCAATCTCATCTTCATCTGTTGCCCCTACCATACGAATTACATTATTCACATACTCAATTTGGTCTGCAAGAGCTTCATCGCCTGATTTCTCATAAATATCATCCATCTTTTGCTTGATTATCTCTGCCACATAAGTAGACAAAACCTTGGATGCTTCAGCCGAGTCAACCTTTTCCTGATGCTTGCATTCTTCCGGAAGCTGCTCCAGCTCTTTATTCATTTGCTCGTTTATAATTTGCTCATACAATCCCGGTTTTATCATAATCCCTCCAATAGCATTCGTTGTTATTCTACATATTCCAAGAAGATCCTCTTCTCAAATCCACCTCGCTCATTAACCTTCTTAGCACGTACTGTTTCAAGTTCTTCTAATGAATATCCCCTTGCAATACAAAGGGCCTGTAACACTTCCAGCACATCTGCCATTTCTTCAAGACTTTTATCATTCTGATATTCAGTAACCTCTTCATTTAATTTTACCTCTAATGCAGCTATATACTCTTCATCATTGAGAACATGTGTCACACATGATTTATCCGTATTTTCAATAATCTCCGGTATTTTATCTCTCACCAACTTATTCATTTGTATCTCCCCTATGCAATATTCCAGATTTCATAACCTTGCCTCTTCGCTGAATCATAAACAGGACGCATGTTTCTCTCCAAAATTATGTGAAATTCTTCGCTTGAGTTACCCCTCCTATATAATTCCTGATTTGCCCATATGGAATGAAGATTATCTCTATAACATGCTTGATAAAGCTTTTGAATTTCTGGTTTTCCATGCACTAGTTCATATAGAACATATTGATTGTCAGCAAACTTTCTAAAGAACAAGTCCCACCTTGGAAGCTTATTACTTTTCTTTGAATTCCATGATGAATCCATAGGCATCAAGTTCCACAACTCATCATTCATCACAAAGGACCAGGGTATAAAGTGATCTACATCATAATAATTCTTTTCTATAACTTCATCCTTGAATACATCTGATATTGGGCTTAGATCAAGAACAGCTTCCCACAGCTTTCTTACATTATGAAGTTTTCGCGTCCTTTCATCCATAGGTCCCATTTTATAAACTAGTCCCGGCACCTCAGGATTATTGTTTTGCAACCATTTTATTTTCTCTAATTGTATCCATCCTAGGATTGCTACCGCATTATCTTGGATCATCTGAATCCATCCATCATTAAATGTTATCACTCTATTTAAACCATTATCATTATTGAAAACATAAGGCAACAAAATTTCAGACTGGCTCAATTTGTTATAGTACATCATCATTCTTCCCGCACTACTATTTAAATCAATTTTCTCAGACGCGCGATTTGCAAATCCAGACAAAGCCTTATATGGTACATTTTTAGTAAGATCCAATTTATACTTACGGAGATCACTGTCCTCATTAAACTCTAAAATCTTGTTCTTAATCTCTATCTTACTTGCGTTATTGGGAAGACTGCTTAGTTCCTGAATTCTAAGGACAGACTTTTCTAGATTATCTTTAACAATTCCATCACCAAACAAGCCACTTAGATGAAGATGAAACTCCAAAACAGAATACCATGCATTTGCTATCATTTCATTTATGATAACATCATATGATGCTCTAATCTTGCCCTCAGATATCAGTTGAACGATTGCTTCAAGCCAGTAATATTTATAACAATAGGATGGGTCCTTCATCATTCTTGAGAACCCTTCTATATCTAGTGAATTGTAATATTTTTTATCTATAACAAAATCAGACATCATCTCACCTTCTCTCAATCTGGTGTAAAGTATTTGCAAATTTCGCCTCATCGGTGTGAGCCTTTCGCTACAACCGGTGTAAGCATATTGGTTTAACGGTGTACAGACAAATATTTCTTGAATTTTACATCACATTAGGAAAATTATACCACGGCACAAGTCTAATTTAAAGGACTAGCGCTCAATATTTGTCCTTTTTACATATATTATAATAAGAGCATTCTCAATTTAGTTTTAATACCATTTAGTTAATAATTTTATCTATAAAAGTCCTGCTTCACTAATATCTCCATCTTAACGCCTGATACACTCTGTTTGTCATCTCACAGTCTGTAAATGCTCTATTTTTCCTGCAGCATCAGCATCAAATTGCCTGCATAGATTTTATATTTATACCACAAAAAAACCGACCTCCCAGCAATTAGACTTTGGTCTAACTTTTGAGGGGTCGGTTCAGTTCTATCTAAACATGTTCTCATATTTTATTTGTTAATCGGCCATACAGTAACCTCTAAGCAATTCAAAGTAGAATTACAACTTACTGCCTACCTTAATACAGCTTTGCACCTGCCGGAATTCGGTTGTCAACCATCAACAGATGAAGCTTTTCTTCACCATTCTCATCGTGTACTGCACTCAGAAGCATACCGCAGGATTCAGTACCCATCATAGCACGTGGAGGCAGGTTTGTGATGGCAATCAGTGTCTTGCCAACCAACTCTTCCGGCTCATAATATGCGTGAATTCCGCTTAAAATGGTGCGATCGTTACCTGTTCCATCGTCCAATGTGAACTGAAGAAGCTTTTTGCTCTTAGGTACAGCAACACATTCCTTAACCTTAACAGCACGGAAATCAGACTTAGAGAAAGTCTCAAAATCTACTGTATCTGCGAAAAGAGGCTCGATCTTAACATTAGAAAAATCAATCTTTTCTTCTACTACAGGTACTTCTTCTTTCGCAACTGACTCTGAAGCCTTATCAGACTTCTTCTCGCCACCAAGGCTCTTCATCGTCGGGAACAACAGTACATCCCTGATGGAATAGGAATCCGTCAATAACATTACAAAACGATCAATACCAATACCGATACCACCGGTCGGAGGCATACCGTATTCCAAGGCTGTTAAGAAGTCTTCATCCAACTGATTTGCTTCCTCATCACCGGCTGCTCTAAGAGCCTCCTGCGCTTCAAAACGACTTCTTTGATCCAAAGGATCATTCAGCTCAGAGAATGCATTGGCCATCTCGCGTCTCGTCATGAACAGCTCAAAACGCTCCGTATATTCCGGATTGCTGGGCTTTCTGCTGGCAAGAGGTGATATATCAACGGGATGATCCATAATAAAGGTCGGCTGAATCAGATTATCCTCTACAAATTCCTCAAAGAACAGGTTAATAATATCGCCCTTCTTGTGCCTTGCTTCAAACTCAATGTGATGTTCCTTTGCCATTGCCTTCGCAGCTGCTTCATCCGGAATCTGATCAAAATCAACACCGGAGTATTTCTTGATGGCTTCTACCATCGTTAATCGCTCAAAGGGCTTTGATAAATCTATCTCTACACCGTCATAGTTAACAATCGTTGTTCCAATTACCTTCAATGCTACTGTGCGGAACAGGTCCTCAACCAGATCCATCATTCCGTAGTAATCCGTGTAGGCCTGATATAGCTCTAATAGAGTAAATTCCGGATTATGTCTGACTGATAAGCCCTCGTTACGGAATACTCTACCGATCTCATATACCCGCTCCAATCCGCCAACAATCAGTCTCTTTAAGTATAGCTCCAAGGATATTCTCAAGTGAAGATCCTCGTCCAGTGCATTGTGATGGGTGTTAAAGGGCTTTGCTGACGCACCGCCCGCATTGGGAACAAGAACTGGTGTCTCTACCTCAATGAAATCTTTACCATCTAAATAGTTACGAATCTCTTTAATAATATTGGAACGCTTTATAAAGGTATCACGAACCTCCGGATTCGCAATTAGATCCACATATCTTTGTCTGTATCTGGTATCCGTATCCTTAAGGCCATGGAATTTCTCAGGTAATATTTGAAGACTCTTTGTTAAAAGAACTATTTTTTGCACTTTAACCGATACTTCTCCGGTATGTGTCTTGAATACTTCACCTTCAACACCTACGATATCACCCAGATCGAACTTCTTAAATTCCGCATAGGGCTCTTCGCCAATATCATCTCTTTTTACATATACTTGAATATCACCCTGGATATCACGGATATTACTAAAGGACGCCTTACCCATGATTCGCTTTGACATCATACGTCCTGCGATGGATACGGATTTACCTTCAAATTCTTCAAAACGATTAATGATTTCGCTGGAATGATGTGTCACATCATACTTCATAATCTGAAATGGATCTCGGCCACTCTCTTGAAGCTCTGCCAGCTTTGCTCGTCTTATCTTCAATAATTCACTAATATCCTGATCCGTTTGAATTCTTTCATCAGCCATGAATTTCACCTCATATCACAGTAAACGTACTTTAAAATTTATCCGTGCAAATCAATTTGCTTCGTAAAGAGCGCTTACTTCCTCTAATTAATTTGATTTATTAATCTTTAATATCTTATATTGCATCGTTCCTGCGTGAGCCTCCACACTAACGACATCTCCAACCTTTTTACCAATCAGTTCACTACCTAATGGGGATTCATTAGAAATCTTTCCTCTTAAGCTGTTTGCTTCAGTAGAACCGACAAGCTTATACTCCAGCTCCTCATCGTATTCCATATCTAAGATCGTAACCTTACATCCTATATTAATTACGTTAACATCCACTTCATCTTCAACAACTACTTCAGCATTCTTAAGAATTTTATCAATTTCTTCGATTCTGGCCTCAATATCTCTCTGCTCATCCTTTGCTGCATCGTACTCTGCGTTCTCTGAAAGATCCCCTTGCTCCCTTGCTTCCTTAATTTTTTGAGCAACAAGTTTTCTTTGGTTCACTTTCAGATCATGAAGCTCATCCTCCAGCTGTCGTAATCCCTCATAAGTCAATATGTTCTTTTTTTCTACCATAAAACACCCTTCCTCCATATTGCTTTTTATACAATATACAATACATTCAAAGTATTATATCGTATCAATAGTACATTGTCAACCTTAATACTGACCAATATCCTCCTCGCAGCATCATCGAATTACTGGAGAAGGAATCAGATATAAAATTGCCAGCTTCTTTGTTACACAACGCTCATTACGTTTAATATATCTTATCTTTAATACCTCTAAAATATTCTTTTGTTTTGTGAATATTAAACGAGGACACTTTCATAAATCCCCTTAATCAATCCGATTAATTATGGAATTAAAAGCCTCATTTTTATTATCGGATCATATTGAATTATTCAATACCCCCAAAGAATTCTGTAAAATCAAAGGTTGAAAAATAATCCTTCGGTGTCTCCGCTCTGCGGATCAATTGTACCGAATTATCCTCCTTCAACAGTAGCTCGGCTGATTTTAATTTACCGTTATAATTATAACCCATAGCATATCCATGAGCACCTGTGTCATGAATTACAAGGAAATCTCCGATATCAATCCTAGGCAACATACGATCAATCGCAAATTTATCATTGTTCTCACAGAGAGAGCCGGTGACATCATACTTGTGGTCACAGGGCTCGTTCTCCTTACCCATTACCGTAATGTGATGATATGCCCCATACATGGCAGGTCTCATGAGATCCACCGCACAAGCATCCAGACCGATATACTCCTTATAGATATGCTTCTCGTGAATTGCTTTTGCCACCAAATGACCGAAGGGAGCCAGCATGTAACGTCCCAGCTCTGTATAAATCGCAATATCACCCATTCCGGCAGGAACCAGGATTTCTTCAAAGGCCTTGCGTACTCCCTCCCCGATCTCCATAATATCATTCTCTTTTTCATTCGGACGATAGGGGATACCAACACCGCCGGAGAGATTGATGAACTTGATCTCCACACCGGTCTTATCCCGTAGCTCCACCGCCAACTCAAATAAAATACCCGCCAAGGTAGGATAATATTCATTGGTTGCTGTGTTGCTTGCAAGGAAGGAATGGATACCGAATTGTTTTGCTCCCTTTTCCTTCAATCGAATAAAGCCATCAATCAGCTGTTCCTTTGTGAAACCATATTTTGCATCACCCGGATTATCCATAATGCCGTTTGCTGTCTTAAATACTCCACCGGGATTATAACGACAGCAGATTGTCTCAGGAATTCCCACTATCCTCTCCAGATAATCAATATGAGTATAATCATCCAGGTTAATAATAGCGTTCAGCTGAGCCGCCTTCTCAAATTCCTCTGCCGGAGTTGCGTTAGAGGAGAACATAATCTCCTCACCCTTACAATTTAATGCCTCCGCCATCATGAGCTCTGTCATGGAGGAGCAGTCCAAACCGCAGCCTTCTTCTTTTAATATATTGATAATAAAAGGATTTGGTGTTGCCTTTACAGCAAAATATTCTTT
>JAEYXC010000138.1 GCA_023428655.1 Bacillota bacterium
CCTTAGGTCTGAATGCTTCTTTATTCCAAGGGTTGTTCTTAGCTCCTCAGGTCGTATCCGGAGCACTAAAGGGTGCCATCTATGCTGCTAATCTCTATGAACAGCTGGGATATACGGTATTGCCGGACGGTAGTGAAGCTCGTTATGACATCATACAGGCAATTACTCTGGGCAGCC
The DNA here is from genome assembly GCA_023428655.1 of Bacillota bacterium. Taxonomy (GTDB): domain Bacteria; phylum Bacillota; class Clostridia; order Lachnospirales; family Lachnospiraceae; genus Mobilitalea. The sequence continues at coordinate 178 of JAEYXC010000138.1, forward strand.
CGGAAGCGGTAATCGCCTTCTGTAAAGGAATACAGGCGGCCGCACCGGTTGACAGCTATGTTGTTCCGGAGCCCTGGGCAATGCCAGGGTATCAGTGCGATGTCATCATGGCAGCTGGTGCCTTCGTACAAGGCTCCTCCATAGAGCTTTCTGCCGATGCACCGATCAAGCCTCCCTATACTGTGTTCTTCCAGGGTGGTCTCACTTGGTACCATGCCAAATTCGGAGTAATAATGTCGGTTCAAAAGCTATATGAAGCAGGCGAACTCTGTACGCGATTAAATTGAGTTTAGCGTATACAAAATAAGGCAGTTGTGGTAAAATGTAATTTGATTATGATACAGAGGGGGCATCATTTTATGGCGAGAACATTTAGTAAAAACAACTGGGCTTTATTTCTTCTACTACTGGCCGGCATCGTTGTCGGCAGCTTTCTAGGATATTTAGGGAAGGAAGTAAGCTTCTTGAAATGGTTGGATTATGGAATGAACTTTGCCTTAGGTGATCCTAAAAGCAATAATATTGTTACTTTGAATCTTGGTGTTCTGGTATTGCATTTTGGTTTTAGCATTCGGATTACCATCGGTAGCGTGATTGGTGCTGCTGGTGCTGTTATCATTTACAAGAAGGCATAATTCACACTTTTTCCCGTTTAAGTTTATCCTTGGGGATATTTATTGAGGATGAATTGATCCGCGAACCTGATTTCTTGGAGAGAGAACTTAGGAGGATCCCATGAAAGAAACCTATCTAACCATCAAGGAATTACCGGTATCCGAACGTCCCTATGAGAAATGTGAACGTTACGGTGCAACGGTCCTATCTGACGCCGAGCTGTTAGCCGTTATCATCCGTACGGGAACAAAACATCAAAGAGCGATTGATTTGGCAGTGAATATTCTTAATTATTCCACTGCCTACCCTGGTTTAAAGGGCTTAAATTATCTGACGATCAAGGAACTAATGAAGATTAAGGGAATCGGAAGAGTCAAGGCGATTGAGTTGATTTGCCTGACTGAGCTGACAAGACGAATGGCTAAGGATAATCTGCAGGACCGTATTTGCTTAACAACACCACAGAGTGTAGCAGCTTATTACATGCAGGATATGCGTCACCTAACCAGAGAACAGGTTATACTACTAATGTTAAATTCTAAGAATAAGCTAATGAAGGATATGGTGATATCCGAGGGAACAGTAAACACCTCGATCATGCCTACCAGAGAGATATTTGTACATGCAGTCAAGGAGGGAGCAGTCAATATCATACTGCTTCATAATCATCCAAGCGGAGATCCTACACCAAGTGCAGAAGACATCCGTGTAACAAGAAAATTAACAGAAGCTGGTAATTTAATCGGAATTTCGCTTATGGATCACATAATTATTGGCGATAATAGATATATCAGCTTAAAGGAACAAGGTCTGATATAAATCCAAGTTAGTTGGATTTATATGGAATAAACGAAACTTCGTTATGACAGATGATGAGTTTATGACAACTTTTGTGAATATAGGAGGTTACGAATATATGGCTTCGAAAGCATTTGGTATTGATTTTGGTACCAGTACAATAAAGATTTATAAAAAAGGACAGGGAATTGTCCTGGACGAACGTAATATAATCGCGATATCGAACCGTAAACAGGTTATAGCATCCGGTAATGATGCCTTCGAGATGTATGAGAAGGCTCCTTCCAGCATCAATGTCAGTTATCCCGTTCGAAACGGAGTAATTGCAGATGTAGCGAATATGCTCGCTTTACTCACTCATTTTATGCATCGTATTGGTGGGGCAAAGCGCATCGGTTCTGCAGATTATATCGTCGCTACTCCGACTGATATTACCGAAGTGGAGCGACGCTCTTTTTATGATTTGATTGCCAGCTCCAGTCTTAAGGTTGGAAAGATCAAAATTGTCGAAAAGCCGATTGCAGATGCAGTAGGTGCCGGTCTTGACATTATGACTGCTCGCGGCGTTATGATTGTGGACATAGGGGCTGATACCACTGAGGTATCCATACTGTCCCTGGGTGGTATCGTACTTAGTAAATTAATACCGGTGGGAGGTAACCGCCTGGATGAAGCAATAAAGAGTATGGTGAAAAGAAAATATAATCTATATATCGGAGATAAGACCGCCGAAAACATCAAAAAGAAGCTTGCTTGTGCTTTAACCACAGTAGAAGCATCGATAAAGGTATACGGCCGTGACGTTGTAACAGGACTTCCGACTGAGATGGAGGTCAGCTCCTCGGATGTGTATGATTCTATCTCCGAGTATATGTTTGCCATCATAGATGCCATTAAAATTATATTGGAGCGTACTCCACCTGAGATTTCCTCTGATATCATAGACAGCGGTATCTATATTACCGGTGGGTCGGCAAAAATATTTGCTTTGGATCAATTGATGCATAAGGAGACCGATCTGAAGATTAATATATGTCCCGATTCCGCGAATACCGTAGTCAATGGTCTCGGTAGAATTATGGAGGATCATAAGCTTGCCTCTCTGGCAGATGCTTTGCGTCCGAAGACAATCGTAAACTAGAAACATGAATCTTATAGAACAGATGGAGATTTAGAATGAGACGAAGGACGAAAATTAATATAAATCCGAAATATGTGCTCATCGCATTAGTAATCTTTTGTATTGGACTAATATTCTTTTCCTATCGCTACGGTGAAAAGCTATCTCCGATTAAGCAAGCCGTAGGAACAGTAGTAACTCCGATGCAGGTTGGAATTAATTCGATTGGAACCTATATCTCTGATAAGCTGGATACCTTTAAGAGTATCAATGAGCTTTTAGCCGAGAATGAAAAGCTGCAGGAGCAGGTAAGCGTTCTTTCCTATGAGAATAAGCTTTTACTCCAAGATAAGTATGAGCTGGACGGACTCCGTGAGCTATATGCTCTGGATCAGAAGTATCTGGATTATCCCAAGGTAGCTGCCCGTGTCATCAGCAAGGATCCGAACAACTGGTATAATATCTTTACCATTGATAAGGGCAGTCGAGACGGTCTTAAGAAGGATATGAATGTTCTCGCCGGTAACGGATTGGCAGGCATTATTACCGAGGTACATTATAACTATTCTGTAGTTCGGTCCATTATTGATGATAACAGTAATGTCAGCGGTATGTTTTTGAAGACCTCCGACACCTGTAATGTAGAGGGTGACCTACGGTTAATGGATTCCGGAAAGATACGTGTGAATGATATCAATAAGGATGCGCAGATCAATGAGGGAGATGAAATTGTCACCTCCCATATCAGTTCGAAGTTTCTTCAGGGTATTTTGATCGGATATGTCAGTGATTTGGAATTAGATTCCAGCAACATGACCAAGACAGCATATTTAACACCGGTAGTTGATTTTGAGCGTTTGGAAGAGGTATTAATCATTACCGAGCTGAAAGAACCCTTGATTAAGAATGAGGAAGATATTAATAAGTAATGGCACTCACACCTTCTTCCGGCTGCGAGATGCTGCAAAGCGGTTTTATGGAGGTTATTGTGAAAAGATTGTTGGTATATTTAATCGAAATCATCCTTTTGTTTGTCATCCAAAGCGCAGGCTTTCATTATTTTCAATTAGCCAATATTATGCCCAATCTGCTTCTGATTCTGGTTATTTCTACCGCCTATATGCGTGGACGTTTTTCCGGTATGATGCTTGGCTTTTTCTGCGGTATATTGATCGATTTGATGTTCGGTTCTTATATTATCGGTTTATATGCTTTATTGTATCTATTATTAGGATATCTGATGGGCTTCACCCATCGGTTTTATTCCAATGATGATTACACCCTTCCGATTGTGCTAGTCGGAATCGGTGATTTGATGTATGGTTTTTTTTATTATGTATTTGAATTTTTACTACGAGGCCGTTTAGATTTTCTGTATTATCTCAGAAGATTTATTCTACCAGAGATCATCTACACCATCGCAGCCTCGGTTTTGTTATATAAGCTGTTACATATGACTAATAACCGTTTAGAGCGAAAGCCGGAAGAGGAGGTATAATTT
>JAEYXC010000160.1 GCA_023428655.1 Bacillota bacterium
ATTCCAATTACTAAAAATCGGTAGCATAATAAGCAGTGCCAAGAGCATGATCAATTTCTTACTGAGTACCTTACTCATTCTTCCATCCTCCTATTCTGACGTACATCTTTTCCATACAATTTCAAGCTCTAGAGCAACAAAAGTGCAATACTACTCTATATAGTATCATACCCTAAAGTTATTGTCAAAATCATGTCGAATTGTTTAAAATTTTCTTACATTGTAAAATATGGTTGTAATATTTATTATTTAAATACCTTTTATCAATTTTTCCATAAGATAATCATCCATAACATACCCCCCGCCGATGTCAGCGACCTTCTCTCCGCTTTTCACGAAGCCAAGTCGTTCATAAGCATGAATGCTGTTTTGATTATCTCGGTTTACCGTCAGCCATATCTTAGTAAGGTCCCTTTTCCTCCCGATCTCCTCCAGCCATTTCAAGGCCATACGAGCAAAGCCTTTTCCCCGAAAAGGCTTTGTGATATAGAATTTACTTAGAAACAGTGCCTTCTCCTCTTGGCAGAAGGAAAGATACCCGTAATATCCGCTCTGCTCCTTCATCAGATAATACTCATAGCCACCATGGTTTAGCTGCTCTGTAATTGCAGCTTCCGACTGGAAGCGTTCCACCATATAATCCACCTGCTCCTTTCCGATGATAGGAACATAATGCTCATACCAGATCTCCTTTGCTAGTTCAGCCACTCTCTTAACCTGCTCTGCTTTCATAACCAATTCCATACTGTTCATATAAATCAACCCTTTCCCTGAGACTGATTAGGCCTCGTCCTGCTTATTTAATGCCAAAGCTTTTTATCTTCTTCGTATCATATGCAGGACGCTTGCAAAAAACCCTGTCCCGTGATATTACCTGTTGGTACACCTGTTCAATCTGGTATGCAAACTCCTGAAGGGAATATTTTTTCACTTTGTTTACGGCGTTTTCACTGTAATTAGTGATCTTGTCCTCAAACAGCACCTGATCCAGCCCATCATATAATCCATTTACGTCGGTGAAGGTATATCCATTCACTCCCTGCTCCAAAATATCCTCCAGACATTTATCCTCTCTGGCTACCACAGGTAATCCACTAGCCATTGCCTCAATATAAGTGAGCCCTTGGGTCTCACTCCGGGAGGCACTGACAAACACATCCCCCAGTCTATAATAGAGACCAATGGTGTCCCAGGGCCTTGCACCGGTAAACACAAAGCGTTCCGTGAGCCCGAAATCGGATACCATTGCCTGTAGCTTCTCAAGAGCTGGCCCACTACCGACAATCACAAATTTTACCTGTTTTCGCTTTGCCATATATTCCGGCATGGCCGCCACGATTTCCTCGATATTCTTTTCCTGAGATACCCGACCGAGGTATAACAGGATCTTATCCTCAGAAGATATCCCATAGCTACTTTTTAGCTCCTCTATTTCGGCATCGCTATATTTACTTTTTTCGAATTTACTCAAATCAATTCCTGTAGGTACGACGGAAATATCCTTATGCACACTATAGGTCATTAATAATTCTTTCGTCTTCTGTGTGGGTACCACCACCTGCTCCACTGTATTACAACAGACCTTCGTATAAGTGCGTGCAAAGGCCTTCGCCCTTCGATCCAAGGCTTCAAAATGGGTGATATAATGGGTATAATCCTCGTATATCGTATGATAGGTGTGTACCACGGGCAATTTCAGCTCCTTCGCCATAATACGTCCAAAGATGCCCAAGGAAAACTCAGTATGAGTATGAATAATATCCAGGTTTAATTTCTTAATCACATGAGCCAGCTTAGGCTGATAGAATAAGCCAACTCGTCGCTCCGTAATAAAGATAAAGGGAATGCTGGGCACACGAAACACATTATGCTCATACTCCGGTGAACCCGGTGTTGTAGTAGTGAAAACATACACATTATGACCGCGTTTCTCCAGTTCATTTTTTAACATATATACAGAGGTTGCCACTCCGTTTATTTCAGGATAATAGGTCTCCGAAAACAGGCCTATGTTCATTATTATATTCCTACCTTTCCCTCAATTGTATGATCCTCACAGTCCACTTTATCATAAGATATTTAAAATAAAATGTAAAGTAAATATTCGTAAATTGGCGCTTTCGTGCAAATATAGGGGTACTTTTTGACTAAAATCTGCAATTATCTCAGTTCAGAAACAAAAAACGTACGATAAAAAAGCCTCCCATTCCAATAATCCAGAGAATAGTGCGCCCCTTCGAATTAATGCGATTGTATTCGCTCATTCCTTGGATCGACGTTTCCATCTGATTATTGGTATGGGAAGCTTCTTTCTATGACAGATTTTGATTAGATACGAAAACGTTCAATTAGTGGCATCAGATCAGTAAATAATCCTTCCAGTTCATTGCTTGCATTGGCTATTTCCTCAAAGGCGGCAACCTGCTCCTGCATTGCGGCAGAGACCTGCTCACTTACAGCAGAGTTTTCTTCGGTAATCGCGGACAATAATTGGATATTATCAATTGCACTCTGCTTTTTCTCTTCGATATTGTTCTCTGCTATATTAATCTGCTCCGTAGCCATACTGGAAGCGGTAACAATATCGGCAATTTCTTTGAAGGATGCGGTTGCCTTCCCTACGTAATCGGATTGATCCCTTACGGTTTGCTCAACCTCCTCCATTACTTTAACCATACTCGAGATATCAAGCAACAAGGAATGAACAATACCCTCTATCCTCTTTGACGATTTGCCTGACTGATCAGCCAGCTTTTTAATTTCATTCGAAACAACTGCAAAGCCTTTTCCATGTTCACCCGCTCTGGCTGCTTCAATGGAGGCGTTAAGTGATAACAAATTCGTCTGATCTGCAATGGATGTGAGAAATGACAATACATCCATAATCTGCTTTGAATTTTGATCCGTATTTTCAATACTGTTGGCGATTGTCCCAATTGCTCTTATGGTAGCATCATTTTTATCGGATAAGGCTGCAACTAATGTTAAGCCATTCTTTGATTTATCTGCCATAACAACAGCCATGTGGTGCAGCTTATCGATATTGGTTTTGTTCTCCCTAATTATTTCTCCCAGCTCATGCAATAAGTCAGAACCCTGTGAGGCGTTATCTGCCTGGTCGGTGGCACCCGTTGCTATTTCATTCATTGTTAACCCGGTCTCCTCAGCCGCTTTTAAGGATTGCTGCAGGGAGGCATTCAACTCTTGTATTGCTTTATTTGACTTAACTGACATGTTTTTTACAGAACCGACTGCCTCCTGAACCGCCTGCAATAGTTGATTTATGCTAACCGCCATGCTTCCGAGCTCATCCTTTGATTCATAAGGTACCTTTATGGTCAAATCAATCCCATTGCTGTTCATATCCTTAACTGCCAGAGACATCCTTGTCAGCTTTCGTATAATCAGGATATAGAGTGCAAACATGGTTAAGGTGCTGAACAAGAGAATAATTACGGTTAGTGTAATGGAATTTTTATATTGCGCATCCAGGGAGACACTAATACTGTTGCTACCGTTTTCAAAATATTTGTTTGCTTCAATCATTAGCTGATCAATACCCGAGTTCATCGACTGAGCACCGGTATCAAAGCTTCCCATAAATTCATTTCCGGCTTCGGTACCGTGATTGATATATTGATCCGCCATCTCTTTGCCAAGCTTGTAATAGCTTTCTAAGTCAGTAAATAAATCCTTAATTAACTCTGGATCAATCCCTAATCCCTCCAGCGCTGCAATTGGTCTTCGCATTTTCGTAATATTTCTGTGCCTCCGTAAAACCATCATCAAGACCGGGCTCCGCTCTTGTAACAGAAATATCCGTTAACCATTGCTGTATTTGTATCACTTCCGTTTTTAAGCTGTAGGGAATGTATCATGATGGGAATGTTCTTATTTTGATTCTCTGCGGATATGCTGCGGATATTGTTGATTGATATTACTGTGAACGTTAAAAGAATAATGGTAGAAAGAATAATGCCTGACATCATCAGGTAGAATCTAGTAGATATTTTCATGTTTCTACATCCTCCGTAATAATTTTTCTCTTTTGAGTATTGTTTACCGTTGTTATATACTTTCAAAATTCAAAGCATACGGATAGGATGGAAAATATGAACTTTATTCGACATCTTTGCCTCGTTTGCATCACAATTTGATAATTTCATTATATTATATTGTAGTAAATTGTCAATGAAAATGTTAATAAATTAACATTAAATTTTAAATATTTTAACCATAAGCTTGTCATTTTTTTCCTTTTTCACTCAAGTTGATTATTCTTTAATCAATTACGCAAAATGATATACTCCTTTCCTAATTAGCATATATTACATATTTATAGAACTTTTACTTTATTTTTACTTGAAACCGAATTATAATGAAATAATAGTATATAATTATATTAAAACGGAAAGGATGATTAGCTAATGAAGAAGTTTGGAAAATTTATATTCGGTACGATTACTCTGGCATCCATCGCTGCTGGCGCTTATTATGTTTATAAGAATTATATTAAAAAAGATTCCTCCGACGATTTTGATGATTTTGAAGATGATTTTGAGGATTTTGATATGGAGGAAGAGGAGTCTGAAGAAACGAGAGGGTATGTTCCGATTAATCTTGACTCCGAGGAAACCAACGAGCCCGCGACAGAAGCTACTCCTGCTGAGGAGATCGGCGAGGAAGAGCCTCAATAAAGAAATGCGGGTATGGAACCCGATCCATGAACCACTAATTGGAATAAAGGATGAAGTTAAAAAGGTTCTTGTAACAGCCATTTGCGTGCTATTACAAGAACCTATTTATTTACGTTTCGCTCTTATCCTTTACTCCCTATATTCCATAATGAAATCTTCCAACTCCTGCTTCAATACCGTATCGTCTACTGCATTATATATCTTTTCTACCATATTATCGCTCTGGGTATAGCGAACGGTTAGATTGCTTCCCACCAGCATTGTATACAGCGTCCCCAGTTGAGGACTATTCATCTCCACGGTATAGTTGGGATCGGAAAGTGAAATATCTCCCGCACCGGTAAACTGATGATGATCCATTAGGTCATAAAAGGCCTTAATATCTGTAGCCTTCGTCAGCGTGATCGAGATGCTATTCTTATGCTCCAATATGGTGATGTATTCCGCTTGCTCAGGGGAAGGAATAAAAATATCCCGAAAGCCGTAAGTAACCATCTCATCGGAATCCGTAGACCTTGCTACAAATTCTTGGGGAGATTCTATGTTCTGATTCATGTCCTCACTGGCTCCATTCAATGCAGACATCTCCGATTTCTCAGCACCCTCATTTCCGGTCGTACCTTCCCCGAAGGTACCGTCACTTTTCTCTTCGGCCAAAGCACCGGCCTCCGCTGTAATGGTATATTGGATATCCTCTGATTCCTTCATTGATAAATTCGCATCAAAGATTTGATTTTCCTCCGCAGGGGCAGCCTCTTGAGCAGGTGCTTGTGCAGAGCTGTCCAGTGCTGTTAATGTTTCAGGCATTGCCGTATTTTCCGCCTTCTTCATACCAAGTGGCATCTGCTGAATAAAATTATATCCAATTACTACAATGAGGACTGCTGCCGCAACTCCGGCAAACCCACGAATATATCGATTCCATGCTATTATCTTCTTACTCGGTGCCAAATCATCCGTCTTTGTTACTTCCTCGCTGCTGATTGTCTGCTCCTTGATTGCAGCCAAGGTTCTATTAATTAAATCCTCTGAAACACTGATACCGCTTAAATCAAGAGAAGTGTTCAGATGAGATTTGATATTCAGTTCATCATGCTCAATTCTATCATATTTGTTTTTATCATATCGATTCATCTGAAATCCTCCCTTCTAAAATATTTTTTAATTTCTGACGGGCTCGTGAAAGCCTGCTTTTTGCGGTTCCCTCTGCGATGTTCAGCGCTTGGGCAGCTTCTGAGATTGTCATATCCTGAAAATACACACATAATACAACATCCTTATATTTTGCCGGTAATGAAAGAACCGATTTCTTGATTAATTCCTTCGTATCTTGATTTTCGACGTCATCATAATCCGAGTCACTGATGATCGCATCCTCCTGATAGTCCATCATCGGTACCACCCTGCGGTTCCAGGCACTCTTTAAGTGATCCTTGCAGGTATTGATTGTAATCCTGATGATCCAGGTCTTGATACTGGAATTACCTTCAAAGGTAGAAAGCTTTTGATTCACTTTAATAAAGACTTCTTGAAAAATATCCTCAGCCGTATGAATATCCTTGACATACATATATGCCGTTCGCAATACATCGTTACCATATTGTCGCATAAGCGTTTCTATATCATACCCGGCTTCATTTTCAAAGAGATCCTTCGGATTATCCTTCTGCATCCTGTTATCCCCCTATACTATACCTATTATTATCCACAGATTTCATTTGAATAATCATCCGCCTGTCGAAGCTTCATTTCGCGTCTTCTGGGGCATAAATGAGTCCTGGGATTAGGCATTTTTTGTTAGTGCCTGTAATCATATAATAGTATACATAAATAGGTAGGCGATGTAAACAATAGAAATCAAGCTTCTCCGATTTTCTATTGCACCGGAGGATCATGAGTGGATGCAATGCTTCCTCTCTCCCTTTCTTAATGATTAGACGCGTATCTGTTAGGAATCGTTCCATGAAAAAGCAAGAAATATGTATGAACATTTTGTAAACGCAGTAGTTATCTGGAACTTCATTCATGAAGCCTTCGCACAAACAAGATGAATTGATAAATCAATTCACTTGTCATGAATAATCGGAAAGGAAGCGGATTCTCCCCCTTTCACAGTGGGCTCGAAATACCGCTTCCTTCCTTATTCATACTCCATAATTTGCCTATCCGCTTCGATGTCATTCATTTATTTACTAATTTCCGATTAGCGGTTGGAACCTAAGCCAGTACTAACTCTTCTTTCTTTCGAAAGTTCATATGATACAGACTGGCATAGATGCCATTCTGCTTGAGGAGCTCCTCATGAGTTCCGGTTTCCTTGATTCCCTCCTCAGTTAATACCAGTATTTTCTTCGCATTCTTAATCGTTGATAATCGATGTGCGATCACGAAGGTCGTACGATTTTTTGCTAATTTCTCTAAGGAATCCTGTACCACCTTCTCACTTTCATTATCTAGGGATGAGGTTGCTTCATCAAAGATCAGTACGGGCGGATTCTTCAGAAACACTCTGGCAATACTTAGTCGTTGCTTCTGTCCTCCGGATAGCTTAATCCCTCGTTGGCCGATGTATGTATTATAACCATCCGGTAGCTCCATAATAAAATCATGTGCGTTAGCATTTTTTGCTGCCTCAATTACATCCTCTTCTGTTGCCTCTAAATTCCCATAGCGTATATTATCCATAACTGTTCCGGCGAAGAGATATACATCCTGCTGTACGATACCGATGTTTTTACGAAGGTCCTTTAACCGAATGTCCCTAATATCCTTCCCATCGATGGTAATTCTCCCTTCGGTAGCCTCATAGAATCGTGGAATAAGACTGCACATGGTAGTCTTGCCGACACCGGAGGAGCCAACTAGGGCAATATAATCACCCTCCTCCACCGTAAGGTTAATATTGCGGAACACATCATTTACCGTATCATTATATTTGAATGCAACATTCTCAAATTCGATTCTTCCCCTAACCTCCTTGAGGGAAATTGCTTGCGGCTTATCTACAATATCCGGCATAATCATTAGGATATCATAGAAGCGTTCAAAGCCTGTCATACCATTTTGGAAGGTCTCGGTAAAGCTAATGAGCTTCTTGACCGGATCAATCAATGTATTAATATATAATAAGAAGGTAAGTAGGTCCGATATGGATATCACCCCACGGGAGATAAATAAGCTTCCACCTGCGATCATCGCGATATTAATAAAGGAGGTGAACAAGGTTAGGCCGGAATGAAACCCCGCCATATTCCAATAGCTGTTTCTTTTGCTCTCCACGAATCTGGAATTACTCTCGTAAAACTTATTGATTTCAACATCCTCGTTTGCGAAGGATTTCACCACTCGAATACCGGACAGATTATCCTCCACTCTGGCGTTAATCTCTGCGATACGCTCCCTGTTCTTACGAAAGGATCTGCTCATCTTCCCTCTCATGTAATAAGCAAAGAAAAACATCGGCGGTAGAAAAGCAAAGATTAGGAGAGTAAGCCATACATTGATATTAATCAGTATGGTAAAGGCTCCAACCATCTTGATCAAGGAGATAATGATATCCTCCGGCCCATGATGGCACAGCTCCGATATATCAAAGAGATCATTGGTTATACGGGACATCAGCTGTCCGGTCTTCTGATTATCGTAATAGTTGAAGGAGAGCTTCTGGAAATGCTCAAAGAGATCATTTCGCATATTGTATTCCATTCTCGCTCCCATAATATGCCCCTGGTAAGCGATAAAAAACATACTGATATATTCCAGAACTGCTAAGCCAAGCATGGCAAAGAGCAAACGTAATATAATCGGTGTCGCCTGCGGGATATCATATTGAACCAACACATTATTTGTAATGTATCTTACAATCATCGGAAATACTAAGGAGATACCCGCTGCCAATAATGCAAAAAACATATCACTTACGAACAATACCAGATGCGGTCTATAATACGATAAGAGTTTTCTTGTCCTCCCATTCATCCTCATTCCTCATTTCTATATTTTATATTTTACTTTGAAGTGAAGGTTCCTATCTACTCCAAATCCTTTTCTGTAACAACCTCAATTCCGTTCTCTAAAAGCAGTTGTACTGCTAATCCGTTGCCGGGTATTAAATTACCCGTGAAGGTACCGTCATAGATCTGACCACAGCCACAGGAAGGGCTCTTCGATTTCATGATTGCCTGTCTGATTCCCAATGCTTTTGCAATGGCTAGGGTTCGTTGTGCACCGAGACAAAACTCATCCGTCCGATCGACACCCTCCTTATTAATAACCCTGGCTGCTCCGGGTTGATTGATGAGCTCACAGCTAATCCTAGGCGTCGTTAAGCCCCCCAATTGCTCCGGACATACGGGAATCGCCTTTCCCTGCTTCACTAACTCCATAACCTTCTCATTTGCACTATCCTTCCCATCATACCTGCAGTTCACTCCTGCCAGGCAAGCACTTACCAGATACATCCCCATTCCCTCCGTTTATAAAAAGGCCGAAGAGTCTCTGACATAATAGTTTGACCCATTATACGAGAGCTCTTCCGCCAAAAGCTATTCACTGTATTTATTTTAATTATTTGGAAAGTCGGATGGAGAGCTCATACATATACTGATCAACATCCTTCTTCATAGCCAATGCTTCCTCGATATCGTAATCAACATATTGGCCATTCTTAAAGCCTACGATTCGTTTGGTGTGGCCTTCAACCAATAAATCCACCGCCTTCGCTCCCATCATGGATGCGTATACACGATCTCTGGCTGTAGGACTACCGCCACGTTGCGCATGACCGATAATCGTTGCTCTGGTTTCCATTCCGGTGGCTGCTTCAATTCTCTTCGCCATACCGTTGGAATCGCCGACACCCTCTGCATTAACAATAATATAATGCTTCTTACCCTTTTTACGCTTCTCGATGATGCTATTGATAATTCTCTGCTCATCATATTCATAACGCTCTGCTATTAATATCTCTTCCGCACCGTTAGCAATACCGCACCATAAAGCAATAAATCCGGCATGTCTCCCCATTACCTCGATTATACTGCATCTCTCATGTGAGGTAGAGGTATCTCTAACCTTATCGATTGTCTCCATTGCAGTATTTACCGCTGTATCAAAGCCAATGGTGTAATCTGTACATGCAATGTCAAGATCAATGGTGCCCGGAATACCAACTGCATTGATTCCCCTTCTTGCTAATACCTGAGCACCTCGAAAGGATCCATCACCACCGATTACAACTAAGCCTTCAATTCCATGCTTTCTGCAAATATCAGCCGCTTTGTCCTGAACCTCGGGCTTTAACATCTCCAAGCAACGTGCAGTGTAAAGTACGGTTCCGCCTCTTTGAATTATATCGGATACACTTCTTGCATCCATTTCCATGATGTCTTCCTCTAAGAGTCCCTGGAAGCCTCTCATGATACCTTTTACCTGACAGCCAGCAGCTAACGCCGTTCTAACGACAGCTCTGATTGCAGCATTCATACCGGGGGCATCTCCACCACTGGTTAAAACGCCTATTGTTTTAATCGTTCCCATTATTATTACCTCCACATCATCACAACTAATGACTAAAGTATTCTAATCTATTTTTCCCAGTTTTTCAATACTCTTTTCCGTAATTCGAACATTTTCTTCCTTATAAATTGTAATAAGCTGTCCGATTAAATCCTTATCCGCTCTCACATTTCTGCTTTTCGGAAGCTTTTTCATACATTTCTCTGCTTCACAGAAAATGACTACACTATCGTTACCGTCATATTGATCCAATAACTGATAAAGGGACTGTTCATCCTTTTGGAAGCCCTCCAGATTAGTATACTTGATCCATACCTCCTGTGGAATGCTGTCAAAGGGAATAATCTCCTGGCAAATCAATTTTGCTGCCTTCTCTTCTTCTACGGTAACCTTTCCGCGAACGAAGATTTTTTGATCCGGCTCCAGCATGGATCTGTATTTCTCATAGTCCTTTGGAAATATTATAACCTCAACATTACCGAATAAATCCTCCAACGTAATAAAAGCCATCATACTATTATTTCGTGTTGTTTTCACTGTCTTGGAGGTTACCATACCACCGATGATTTCAATCCGTCCGTCTTCCACCTTCGGCCTGTCGGTCTCTTCATCAATATTAAAATCATTGGAATTTGCTGTCACATTCTTCTTAATACGATTTTCATAAGCCTCCAAGGGGTGTCCGCTGACATAAATTCCAAGAACCTCCTTCTCCAGAGCAAGTAGCTGATCCTTACTGTACTCTGCAACCTCCGGCATATTTATCTCATAATCGTTCTTCTCTTCCTCACCGGCAAAATCAAACAAGGTCATCTGTCCCGTTAAGGACTTCTTC
>JAEYXC010000197.1 GCA_023428655.1 Bacillota bacterium
CTATTCTCTCTTGCAAGGAGAAGCCCTTCCAGCTGTTCCCCGTAATATGGATATTTGATCTCCTGTGCATAGGTATCACTTACTGTGGTGATTTTGTCAGCGTATACTAAGCCTCCCTTCATAAAGCTACCTGAGCCGAAAAACTCCAGCTTATCCGAGGTAAAATACTCATTCCCAAGTCCAAACCATTCCTTCATCTCCGAAATCCCGTAGATCCCCTGAAACTTCAGATTATGTATGGTATAGACGGTACGGATATCGCGGTAAAGCTCTAAGTTGTTATACTGTGCCTTAAGAAGCACCGGTACCATCCCTGCCTGCCAATCATGGCAATGAATAATCTCCGGAACAAAGTCCAGGTAGGGGATTGCCTCTAACACAGCACGGCAAAAGAAAGCAAAACGTTCGGTATCATCACCAAAGCCATAACAATTATCTCTTCGAAAATAAAATTCGTTATCCACAAAATAATAGATAACTCCCCGGTATGTTGTCCGTTCAATCCCGCAGTATAATTGCCTCCAGCCCAAATTAACATTGAAGTGGCATACATGCTCCAGCTCCAAATTATTTTCTTCAAGAATCTCGGACAGTGTTTTCTTCTCTTCACTCTCCTCCAATTCACCGGTACTTTCATCCCTTCTTATCATTTTCGATTTTCCTGCGAATTCATACTTAGGCATAATAACTCTAGCATCCGCACCTCTTTTATTTAATGCCGGTGGCAAGCCTGTTATAACATCAGCAAGACCGCCGGTTTTTGCAAAGGGGCTGGCTTCCGATGCTACCATAAGAATTCTTCTCATATATAAAACCTCCTATCCTATCGCTTCCATGGGATAATCCAAAAGTTTGTTAATACAATCTATATAACTGCTCCCTTACGGATTACTACGGGATAGCATTCCTGTCCCACCAGATGCTTCCCTTTACGAATAATGACATCCTTATCAAGGATTACATTTTCCAGGACAACCTTATCCTGTATCTCGGTATCCTGCATGATGACACTGTTTTTGACAACCGCACCCTCAGCTACCTTTACCCCACGGAACAATACACAATTTTCCACATGACCGTTGATAACACATCCGTCCGCTACCAATGAATTTTCTGCCTTGGCGTTAACCCCGTATTTTGCAGGAACCTCATCCCGGACCTTTGTGTAGATTTTATTGTTGTGATGAAATAGTTCATAGAAATTTTCAGGGTTAAACAACTCCAGGTTATGCTTAAAATAGGACTGTATGCTATCAACATTCGCCATATAACCATTATAGGAATATCCATAGATTTTTAGTTTATCGAGATTACGAACCAGAACATCCTTGTTAAAATCAAACAGGCCCCGTGCTTCACATTCCTCGATGAGAAATTCAAACAAACGTTTTTCGATAATATACATTTCCATGCATAGCTGTTCCGAGGATGGATGGGTCGGTTTCACTTCGATATCAATTACACGGCCGTTCTCATCGGTCTTGATAATGGTATGCTTGGATAACACTGACTTCGTCGCTTTTTTCATGTCCTTGTAAATCACTGTGATGTCCGCATCCTTTTCCTTATGAAACTCCAGTGCTTCCTGATAGGTCAGATTACATACCATGGAGCTTCCCGAAAGGACGACATATTTTTGAGGACTTTTTCGTATATAGGACATATTGCTGTGATATGCTTCAACATCACCGCGATACCACCCCCTATTATCATGACTGACATAAGGAGGCAGGATGAATAATCCACCCTTTTTACGATCAAGATCCCATTGCTTACCGGTATCTAGATGATCCATCAGGGAATGGTAGTTATTCTGTGTAATAATTCCCACGTTCACAATTCCTGAATTAATCATATTGGATAAAGTAAAGTCAATAATTCGATATCTTCCACCAAAGGGCAGCGCCGCTACCGAGCGACGAAGTGTTAGCTCCTGAAGGCTGACATTGCTGTCACCGGTATAAATAATTCCCATTGTGTCTCTCATAACTCCTCCATTCTGCCGTCATAAGACAGCATTAATTTTCAAATCATGAAAAGCAATCTTATTTTATATGGCAGCTAAAAAGGACTTGTAATTGTCCACGTCAATCATGCTGCCCTTCGTTAATTGATATCCCGTTGGAATGACCAGATTCTCACCTACTACCGTGATGTCAGAATCACTGACCACGGCCTCATTCTTTATATCACCCACCGGGACACAGCCTATGTAGGAATTGTCCCCAATTATTGTGTTCTCCGCAATGATTGCATTTTCGATCACCACATTATCTCCTATTTTTACGTTCGGCATTAAGATCGAGTTGCTTACTCGACTCCCCCTACCAACGGTAACACCTGCAAAAAGCACCGAGTGTAAGACATCACCATGGATAATACCGCCTTCCGTAATAATGCATCTCTTTACATTAGCACCCTGAGAAATATAATGAGGTGGCTCTACGGGGTTTCTGGAATATATTTTCCAGCTGGTATCATATAAATCCAGCTCAGGTGCTTCCTCAAGCAAGTCCATATTTGCCTCCCACAGGCTTTGTATCGTTCCAACATCCCTCCAATAGCCCTTAAAGGGGTAGGCATACATCCGCTCCCCGTCCTTTAGCATCTTCGGGATAATATCCTTGCCAAAATCATTGTGCGAGTCCGGTGTATTCATATCATCAATTAAATACTGTCTAAGCTTCTTCCAATTAAATATATAAATACCCATGGAGGCCTTATTGCTGATGGGATTTTTCGGCTTCTCGACAAATTCATAAACCTTTTCCTC
>JAEYXC010000198.1 GCA_023428655.1 Bacillota bacterium
TCTACCAGGTTCTTATCACAACCCAGTGAGATAAAATATATATTCATTATTCCTCCGTATTAATCACATACAACCATTGTATATCATTCTGTTTTTGACTGCAAAAAACATTGTATCAGCTTTTCACCAAAAAAGAAACATTTTTATTCTATCCGGTTACTAAAAGCCTGTACTGAATATTTGCTCTTCATATTCTTAATGTAATTCATTCGATTATATTGGAAACGAAAGGGCTTATAATCTCCAACAAAGGTAGAATTCATAAAGCGCTGTATGCAGTTTTTGTCCCTCTTCTTATTAAGACTGCGAAGTCCCAGTTCAATATTCTTTCGAATCCGTAGCATCGCTTTACTTTGGTCTACGGTGGTGATTAGCACCCCGTTCTCAAATACCAGTTCAATTACTCGCTGATAGGAGAAAAAGGAGGGGGTATCACCCTTCATATAATATTCCTTAATTGGAGTCATCCCAACTAGTATTGCACCGGTATAAACGATGGGAAACGCATCATAGGAATGTCTCTGATTGTAATCCTCAATCCATACACCGCCCAGGTTGGTTGCTTCGTTGGAACCCAATTCAAGCGAAAGCAGATGTAGTCGATAATCCTTAATGGTAAATCGACTGCTAAACGGACATTGCAGGGAAGCGGATGAATAAGATAGATATCCAAGGGCAATGGGATGAATGATAAACTCCTGCTCCGCTGCCAAAATAGCAAATTCCATGTTTTGATAAATCATTTTTTGCTCTAAAATCATTCCTTCATTCCTCACTACATTACTATTCTATAACAAATGAAAGCTTTGATGAAGCAGTGAAAGAATCAATCACTGTTACAGGTCAATGGTTTCTACGCAATTCTTCATAAGCATTGCAATTGTCATTGGGCCAACACCGCCGGGTACGGGGGTGATTGCACCTACCTTCTCATACACATCTTGAAAATCTACATCACCACATAATTTGTTATTTGAATCTCTATGAATTCCCACATCAATTACAACGGAACCCTCTTTGATAAATTCTCTCGTTAAATAGCGCGGTTTTCCGATTGCTACGATTAAAATGTCAGCTCGTTTTGCGACTTCCTTCAGATTCTTAGTTCTGGAATGACAAATGGTTACGGTAGCATTCTCGCGAAGCATAAGCAGTGCCATCGGTTTACCGACAATATTACTTCTGCCTATAATGACACACTCTTTTCCCTCGATTGGAATTTGAGATCGTTTTAAAAGCTCTATGATACCTGCCGGAGTACAGGATACAAACCCTTTATTCCCGATACATAGTGCCCCTACACTTTGCGGATGAAAGCCATCCACATCTTTAGCCGGGTCAATGGTATTGATAATAAGGTCCTCATCGATATGGGATGGCAAAGGCAATTGTACCAGAATACCGTTAACCTTCGGATCCGAGTTAAGCTGTTCTACTAAAGCTAAAAGCTCTGCCTGGGATGTGTTTTCCGGAAGTTCATAGGAAAGAGAATCGATTCCGATGTATTCACAGGCTTTTTTCTTATTACCTACATAAACACTGGAAGCCGGATCCGTCCCCACCTGAATCACCGCCAGAGTAATCGTGATCCCTTCTTCCTTTCGTTTTGTAACCTCCTGCTTTAATTCCTCTTTTATTTCGTTGGAAATTTTCTTACCATCAATGAGTAACGCCATATTAACATCTCCTATCCGTATTCCATACTCCGTTCTTGGTTACTACACTATGTATAGCCGCTTTTTAATATTGATTTACATCTAATCCTATATATAATAATATATTCTTCACGATATCTCAAGAAATATTTGCTATCTAATCGCTTGGAATAACAATAATCCGATTACATAATTCTACACAGGAATAACAATAAGAATCTAGTCTTGGAATACCTCAAAAAGAAGCCTGGCGTAAAGAGGCTCCGGTCCTACTCTATCTTAGAGATAAAGAAGACCGGAGCCCCTATTTCAAATATCACTTTCTATGTAATAGCAAATCTCTTACTTTATTAACACATCCATATTCTTAGCCGCTATCGTATTGCGGTACTCATTGGCCGATACCCCTACATTCTTCTTAAAGACTCTTGAAAAATGGGCCATATCAATAAAGCCGACACGTTCAGCGATATCTCCGATTCGAAGAGAGGGGTCAAAAAGCAGCTTTTGAGCTTCCTTGATCCGGACACTGTTCAAAATCTCGGAAAAGTTCTGTCCCAAATGACGATTTAACAGCTTACTCAGATGCCACTGACTAACATAGGTCTTCTCCGCCACCTCACAGAGGGTAATTTTATGTAGATAGTTTTGTTCGATGTATTTGATCGCATTTTTCACGATAAAGTTACTGGCTTCACTATCCATCGGTTCATTCGCATCTTCCTTGATCTCCAAGGATTGAATTCCTTTTGCAGAAAGATTATCCGTCATAGCAGTTATGGCTTCCTCCAGCTCCTCCATATTGGAGGGCTTTAAAAGAAAACGGGTTATACCGAGACGAATGGCTCCTTGAGCGTATTCAAATTTACGATAGCCGGTTAAGATGCTGATCTCCATATCAGGAAATTCACTTTTCAAACCGGCAATCATGGAGAGACCATCCAGATCGGGCATGGAAATGTCCGTAATTATTATATCAGGCTGATGCCTACGGATAAGTTGTGCACCTTCAGTTCCATCATTTGCAGTAGCAATAATTTTACACTTAAATTGATCCCACTTTATCATTCGGGATATTCCTTCTACTATGATTGGTTCATCATCAATAATTATTACCTTATACATAACCGGCTCCATTCTGCCCTAGGGCGTCTTAGATTTTGTTATTGCTTAAAAGGATACATTATGTAAGCTTCTTATTCGAGCTATTTCATAGTTTAATTCGTATTAATCTCCAGCACTTCATTCAGCAGATCCTTTGCCGTCCTATTGCCCGTAGAGACATCGACAATCCCAGCAACCAAGGTATTATATGCCTCCTGTGTTATTCGGGAATCCGTCGGTGTGGAGATACTGGTTGCCATACTGGAGTAGTCCAGACCGGAAAGCGCAAGAGGTGTCATGTCGGCTAAGGGCTCTACCTTAGCTGCTGCCTGGCCGTTACCTCCCCAGTAGATTGACACAGACTCCGAATTGGTATGCTTCATCACGAATTTCACTGCTGCATCTCGTTTATCCGGATCCTCCCAGGCTTTTCTGGTGATGTAGAAGCCGGAAGAGATACCACCCACCATGCTTCCCGAATGTGCTTTCCCACCTGGTATCACCGGGAAGGCTACAACGATGGTATTGTCCTGGTCATGAATACCCGCTGCATACCATGAGCCTTCCAGCTGCATTGCTGCTTCCTTATTCTTGAATAGTTCATTGGCATAATCATTATCTATGGTATCGGTATTAACAGGAAAGGCCCCCATATCCCTTAAGGTCTTAAACATCTCCAGCCCCATACACCAATCCTCGGGGGCAGTCCTTGGAACTTGTTTATAGTCCTGTGGACCTGCTGCAGAAAGCATCAAAAATTCAATCCAGTAATGAGGTATATTATTTAAAGATACAGCGATCGGTATGACTTTATTTGCGCGAAAGGTCTCGATTGCCTTAACCATCCTATCCCAATCAGTGGGCAAATCCAGGCCATAGCGATCAAATAAATCCTTATTACAAAACAACCCCTCCCAGTAACCGGTGGTTGGCACTGCCCTTTGGACACCGTCGGGATTGGCGGCTGCAGCCAGACCGGTAGGGAGTGTATCCTTTGCATAGTCCGGATAAACGGCCTTAATTTCATCAATGGTAACAAATTTATTGGCAGCAAGGACGTCACTGGCATTGGCATCAGTAAAATATTGGATTACATCCGGTTCGTTCCCGACTGCGAAATCAGCTGCTATCTTTGTTTTCCAAGCCTGATCAGCGGATTGTGAGTCGTCCTCCAGGGTTATGTATGGGTATTCGTTCATAAAGCTTGCGTTAATGGTCTGGTAATTACCCGCATTTGCATCCGTACCGCCAAACATGGATACCGTAGTTAGAATTACAGGATCTCTAGCCCCTTCCGTAATATCTGCAGTATTTCGTTCCCTGCCCTGTGAAGGAGAGTAATCGTCAGAATTTGTTCCGATCAGACCAACACATGCTGCCATACTTGACAGGATAAGTACAAATACAATAAGGAGGGAAAATCTCTTCCTTAAACTTTTCATAAACATATCCTCCTAACATGAATGGATAGTGCCTTATACCAAGTCGGACATACTTCTCTTTTCTTTTATTATAATGTCGCGTTTCTGAAAAGGCTTTGCTCCAAATTGACATTTCTTGTTCCGTTTTGTTCTTCTTTAACAGGAATGGCATTAATAATTTACTTCCTATTCCTCGTATTTATTCCAAGTAAGATGTGGTTTCTTCATATTGACCTTAGCAGGATCATAATACAGAGGGATTGTTATGGTAGAAGCAGTTTCTTCCATTGTAATCGGCTCAATGGTTAATCCATATTCTTCTCCGTATATCAGCTTAATACGTTCATTGACATTACGTATTCCGAGTGATCTGTGTCCACCAACTCTTTCATCTCCCTGCTCCGGTCTTCCATCCAGAATACCTCTTACGCGCTCCCTATCTTCCTCGGACATCTCTTTACCGGTATTGATTATTTGTAGATATACTCTTTCCTCCTTTTGAAATACTTTAATCCAAATGGTACCGCTTTTTACCTTCTCGACACCATGGACGACCGCATTTTCAATTAGGGGCTGAAGAATAAGCTGCGGAACCTCCAGCTGAAGCAGAGATTGGTCCACTTCCTTCTCGATCTTTAGGCGTTTACCAAATCGCATGGAGATGATATAACAATAAGCATCCACACAGCGAAGCTCCTCTGCGAGATTTATCATCTTTTTATTACTTCGATCCATACTATAATTGAGTAAGGTTCCTAGCGCTTCAATCATCTTTGATACAGTCACATCACCTGCCATTCTCGCCTGCCAGTTCATCATTTCCAGCGTGTTATTCAGAAAATGTGGGTTTATTTGCGATTGTAGGGCAATAATCTTTGCATCCTTTCGAGCCAGCTTTTCACTGTAAGCATAATCAAACAGGTATTTGATCTCGGAGGACATCTGGTTGAAGGAAGCCTTCAATACTTCGAATTCTGTATTCGGCATGGAACCACCTTCCAGCTGCATACCGATGGCGCCTTGCTCCAGGCTTTTTGCAGCATCAACCATTATTCCCATTGGCTTCGTTATATGATGTGATATAAAGTAAATCATATAAATGAACACCGGGATAATCACCAAGGTGATTAAGAACATAACACGATATAAATCCTGAAGCTCGGAGAATACAATTTGGTCATTGACCACTAAAATACCCCCGAAGTGAAAGTCATCATATTTTTGCTGATATATCATACCGGTATACGGTCTTTTTCGAAATTCCCAGGTCCTTCGATTTACATCGTTGGAATACTTCGTCTTTAGCATATGAATGATTCCTGCATGACTTTGTTCATTCAATCGTTGATCAAAGGTGATGAAAGAATCCGAATTATTGATATAGAAGGCAAGCTCATAATCCTTATTTAAGAAGAAACCATCGATTAACTTGTCCTTATTCAGCTCCAGTATCAGAGTTCCGAATTTCGTATAATTCGTTGTCGTATAGAGATTACGAATGATATAAAGCTTTCCGTTGATTACCCTGATGTGAGCATCGGAGGTATCCTGTTCCGTGATTAATTGAGCTTCTTTTGCTACTTCATTTTTATAGATGTCAATATATTTACTTTCCTTCTGCTTCGTATAATAGATACGTTCCGGCTCCGAGCTCAGATAAAACACGGCAATCTCAAAACGGTTATCGTTATAATATTTACTGGTCAGATGCCCTGTAATCTGGCGATACAATTCAGATTTTGATATCTTCTGCCCTTCAAATTTGCGCCAGGCCTTCTCAATAATCAATTCGTAAGAGGTTTTCTTCGAGATATCAATTGCTTCATCAATCCGCTGCGCATTAAAATAGGTAAAGTTCTTCAGACCCTCCTCCATCAGCTCCGTTGTCTTGTCGATCATATTATTCCGATAGGATACGGTCATAAAGATGTAAAGTATGCTCACAGGAATCATCCATAGTATAACGACTAATAACAGCAAGGTTCGTCGTAACGAAAATATCCTTTTCATCAGTTAAGCCTCCAACGAATTGATTTATCTCAAAGCCTATGTAAACAGGGTTACCCAACGGATAACCCTGTGTCAGATATATTTATTATACCACGAAATAAATAGATAAGGAACTTGTTGAAGAAAAATTTACATGCTGGTACCTTTTACTCCTCAAGCCCAAGGAAGGTTTCGAAAATTCTGCAAATATGCTTTTCCTGTCCTGCAACAGGCATCTCACAAAAGATACGCAGCAACGGTTCTGTACCTGAGAAGCGAATACCGATCCATCCACCATTCTTAAAATAAAGCTTACAACCATCCAGGTATGATATTTTCTCTACCTCCAGGGGAAGCTCCGGGAGTAATTTATCAACCAATAATTGCTGATAAATCTCCTCCTTCTTCTGCTGGTCGAAGCGATAATCCCTTTCCTCCATGTAGGAGCAACCATACTCTTCATAGATATCCTGTACGATTTCCGAGAGCTTCTTACCGACTACAGCGATCATTTCAACCAATAAGGCAGCGGCATATACTCCGTCCTTCCCTTTAATATGACCACGAACGGTCAGTCCGCCGGAGGATTCTCCACCGATGACCGCATCGGTTTCGTTCATTTTTGCAGAGATGTGCTTAAAGCCCACCGGTACCTCATAGCATTTCTCTCCAAAGCTTTCTGCTACCTTATCCAGTAGATGGGTGGTTGCAATGTTACGAACCGCAGCCCCCTTCCAGCCCTTATACTTTACGAGATAATAATATAGGAGGACCAGAATATCATTGGGATGCAGAAATCTTCCATTGTCATCGATTACGCCGATTCGATCCGCATCTCCGTCAGTAGCAATCCCGATATCGCAGTGATGATCAATCACATAATTTTGCAGACTCCGAAGGGTAGCTGCAGAGGGAGAAGGCAGCTTTCCGCCAAATAAAGTATCATGACGGTCATGAATGATGGAAACATCACACCTGGCTGTCAGTAATATGGTTCGAAGGGAGGTCTCACTTACACCGTACATAGGATCCAGTGCTATTCTCAGACTGCAATCTCGGATGGCCTGCATGTCGACATTACTGATAATATTGTCAATGTACTCATTCAACGGATTCAGCTCAAAGATCAGTCCAATCTCCATGGCCTTAAGGTAATCCATTTCCTGAATGTCATCCCCTTGTAACTCATCAATATAGTGTTCAATCTCCTGTGTCTGTAGCTCATCTGCATCCCTTCCGCCATAGGTAAATACCTTAATTCCGTTATATATAGCAGGATTATGACTGGCTGTTATCATCATACCATAAGGAAATTCATGCTTCATTACATAATACATGATAAGTGGTGTGGGTGACGAACGGTTAATCAAATATGCCTTAATCCCTTCCGCAGCGATCACCTGAGCTGCCCAACGCATGGCCTCCTTGGATAGAAAACGTCGATCGTAGCCCAGGACAATTCCCTTATCCGAAATTCCTTCATCCTTCATTTTCTTAACCAGAGCCTTGGACAATATCTGAATATTTGCTTTTGTAAACTCCTCACCAATGATTGCTCTCCAACCACCGGTACCAAACTTAATCATAGCTACCTCCAATATGGCTTGCTGCCATTATATGATCTATTATCCCATGATTACATCAACCTCATGACTTGTTCCGGAGGGTTGTACTGAGATATGATGAACCATTTTACCGTCAAGGCGTAGCTCCTTCACGCCCTTCATCACACCCATTGGATTTGTCACATGGATATGATAGGACGCACCACGCCAGATTCGTGTCATAAAAAACTCGTTCCAATCCGAAGGAATACAAGGATCAATGATTAATTCCTCAAGACCGGGTCGAACACCTAACATATAATGAGTTGCAGAGAAATATGCCCAACCACCGGTACCGGTCATAAAGGGATGTCTGGCACGACCAAAACCTGTATGCTCCCTGCCCATGATGAATTGACAATAGGAATAAGGCTCTGCTTCACGTATCTCAATCAGATCATTCTGATAATAGGGACACAATGCGTTGTAAAACTTCATCGCACGGTCTCCGCGTCCAAGAATGCATTCCGCAGCCCAAGCCCACGGATTCGGATGACTGAAGATCGCTCCGTTTTCCTTAAGGCCGGGATATACACGGGTAATGAAGCCAATCTCCTCATCCGGTACGGTATAGGAGGGACCGTTCAACATAATTCCGTAAGGGGTAAACAGATATTGATCAATGGAATCCATCGCCCTCTTGCCTCTATCCGGATTGGCCAGACCGGATAATACTGCCCAAGCATTTGACTCCAGATGAATCTTTCCTTCCTCATCATGGAAAGTACCGATT
>JAEYXC010000247.1 GCA_023428655.1 Bacillota bacterium
TGAAGGCCGAATAAAATACTCTCTTCAGATCAAAATTATCATACAGGGCCTCTGCCACCGACATAATCTGATAATCCGTTTCCTTCGTAGCTCCGACAATCATCTGGGTGCTCTGCCCTGCAGGAACAAATTTCCGAGGGAGCTTCGGCTTCTTAGGAAAAGAAATCAATCCGGTGTTCGAGGTAATAATCTCCTTCACATCTCGATCCTCTACGGATGCAATAAGGTTCCTCTGCTCTGCCGCTGCTAATACCTTCTGCTCCTTCTTAAAATCGGGTAGCCCAAGAAATTCTCTGTTATTCTTCCTTCCCAGTTGTATCTGACGGATGGGCTTCAAGATATTCTTACGACTCTTATGAGGGGCTAGCTCCTTCAAGCTTTCCGTTGTCGGAAGCTCCAGATTAATGCTCATACGATCCGTATACCACCCCAGCATCTCAATCAGGGCGGGATCTGCTCCGGGGATTGCTTTACAATGAATATACCCGTTAAAATGATGCTCTTCTCGCAGTAACCGCAGAGTTTCCAGAATTCGTTCCATTGTATCGTTTGGTGTATTAATAATTCCTGAACTTAAGAACAAGCCTTCAATATAATTCCTACGATAAAACTCCATCGTAAGTTCGCTTAATTCTTGAGGAGTAAAGGATGCTCGAACAACATCATTCGAAGAACGGTTCGCACAATATTTACAATCAAAGATGCATTCGTTGGTATATAAAACCTTTAAAAGTGAGATGCAGCGGCCATCTGCAGAAAAGCTATGGCAGATACCAGAAGCTATACTATTACCCATACCTGCTCCATTACCCTTACGATCAACGCCGCTCGAGGTACAGGCAACATCATATTTTGCTGCATCCGTCAGGATCTCCAGCTTTCTTTGTATTGTCATATTCTCCTGAATTACCATAGTTCCACCTCACAAATCAAACATTTGTTCTGTTTTTATTTTATCAAATGACTCCACCCTTGTCAACACTCTTCAAACATCTGTTCTTTTTCTAATTTCTATAAAAGGCTCAGCCCTCAGAAAAAGCAATTTTGTGGGGTATATTTCCTATAAATCCGATTGACATATTTCCATATAAAAAGTAAAATTATTCTAGTACTTTACACCATATTCCTATATCCCCCATTATATACAAATATTTTGAAAGGTAATTGCGTGTTATGCAAAAGAATTGTCAGGAATTTCAAAATTATCGCTGCAAATATAAGTCATTGGTAAAGCTATTTTACTTGGACCTTGTCCTTGTTATACTTACCATTATTACCTTATCCGTTGAGCTTCGCCATTCCAGTGTATTTGCTTCCATCCTCACCATCATTGTTCTTCTATTCATTCTTTACACCTTACTATATCTTTATAAGAATCAAAATATTATGAATCAGCTTGAAACCTTGTTGTCAAAGGACCAGTACGGACCAATCTCACATAAGCTGAGCAGTTTTCAACGACTCGTGGAATATAATCTCTTCCAATATCATTTTCAGCCGATTATCAATGCCCGGACCGGGGATATATTTGCTTATGAGCTCTTAATGAGAACCGATAAGGATACCATTGATTTAGCACCGGTTGAAATTCTGAATCTCGCAACGAAGGAAGACTGTCTATATCATGTAGAGAGATTGACCTTCTATAATGCACTTCGTATCATGAAAGAAAATAAGGAGCTCTTCCAAAACAAAAAATTATTTATCAATAGTATCAGTAGTCACCTTCTAAGTGTTAATGATTTTGAAGAGCTATGTCATAATTACGGCTCCTTCTTTCAAAATGTCGTAATGGAGATTACAGAAACCTCCTTATTAAGTGACAAAGGGCTTCAGCTACTTCTTTCAAGACGAAAGGAAACCGGTTGTCAATTGGCAATGGATGATTATGGAACCCCACATCCAAATGAATCCAACTCATTTACCTCCAATCCGGATTATATCAAAATCGATGGTTCTATGCTTCGATATATTAATGTTGATACGATAAAGCAGCAAATTGTGACCAATCTAATTCATTATGCCAGACAAAACAACATTAAGATTATTGCGGAGGGAATTGAGACCTATGAGGAGCTTGAATATATTGTCAGCCTCGGTGCTGATTATGTCCAGGGCTACTATACCGCAAGACCTAATTCGGATCTGATCCCAAAGGTTGGACAGGAGGTTATTGATAAAATTCAGGAGATTAATAGCAGGAAGCAAGTAGAGGTGGTTGACAAAAAGCGTTACGAGACGCAGGGTGATAAAATT
Organism: Bacillota bacterium; assembly: GCA_023428655.1. Classification (GTDB taxonomy): domain Bacteria; phylum Bacillota; class Clostridia; order Lachnospirales; family Lachnospiraceae; genus Mobilitalea. The sequence goes on from JAEYXC010000247.1 coordinate 2,257, forward strand.
ATATATCCTGTTGCATTAGCACTGGAAATGTATTCCGAAGTGTTAATTCGTGAACCGGAGATAACCATCCGAGGAAGTCAGGAAATGATCGCTAATACCTCCATTATAATACCGGATAACTGCACCTGCCAGATCACTCTGGACCATGTCAGACTCCGCGGTAATGAAAAGCCCGCAATTATACTGGGCAAGCAATGCTGCGTTACTCTAATATTGGTAGGTAATAATGACATCCTTTTTAATGGAATCCGAGTACCGGAGACCTCCAAGTTGAGGATAATCGGTGACGGACATCTGTCGATCCAGGCAGAGGATTCTAACTGTGTCGGTATCGGCGGTACCCCCCTTCAAGCATACGGTAATCTCATTCTTGCAACGACCGGATGCATACGAGTGACCAGCAATGGGAATGTATCTGTCTCAATCGGAGGTGGACAAAATCCGTATCAATCGTTGATCCATATCATTTCCGGTTTAATCTACATCGAGACCTCTGGATATAAAGCAGTCGGTATCGGTAATATTTCAGGCAATGCAAGGATTAAAATCGATGGAAAGGTTAAGTTAACTACGGAGGGAAGTAAAACCGTTGGTATCGGAAGCCTATACGGCAATGTTGATATTGCCTGCACCGGCAATCTAATCCTAAAATGCAGTGGAAGGAATGCGGTTGCCATGGGTTCCTTGGAGGACAGCGGCGGTAGTATTTCAATTTTGAGTGGTATTACCACCATTCGTTTAAACGCAAATTGCGGTACGGGTATCGGAACAATCGACGGTCAGATTGGTATTGACATCCATCAGGGTGATATCTCTATCTATGGTGAAGGTGTTGATATTATCGGGATTGGTGGTCATACCGGTTTCGGAGAGGTTCATATTATGGACGGCATCCTCTCTGCTCAGCTTTATGCTACCAATGCCATAGCGATGGGGAATGCAAAACGTAATATCGTTATCAACGGCGGAAATATCCTGTGTGATCTTAGCGATGATATTATACCCGTAAATTCCTACAATACTCCTCTCGTAGCGAGAGTTATCATGGCTTCGGATGAATTCAGACATAAGGTAGATACCGTGAACTATTCCTATGAATATCACGCCAGTTACTGTGAACGCTATCCATATATCAAGGTATACCTTCCTGAGGGCACTATCATATAACGATCACTCCGACTGGGTATCATTGAAAATACTCCCCTGACACACTGCAATTTGAAAATTTGCTTGTGTCAGGGGAGCTTTCTCATTCTGCTCTTATTACAGCTGCTTTATCCATAACGAACCATCTTCTTAATCACTAACCGATCTGCTGCCTCTTTCTCTTACTTACTACCAGCGCGATAGAGATAATGGCTGCGGCAAAACCCAACTGTATTGCCATATAGCTTGCAATGTCGGAAAGCTGTGACCATGAGGCTTGTGTGACCGTCTCTATGGCATTATTGGCTTTCACGAACCAGTATGCCGGTGTAAAGCTGGCAACCTTAAGAACCGGAGCACCAAGGAGCTCCTGCGGAACGAACATACCGCTCAAAAAGGCAATACCCACGGAAGCCGCGGTCGAGATGGCGGCGATCGCCTTATGACTCTTTACACTGATACCGATTAGATAGCTTACACTCAAAATCACCAAGGCAAAGATAAGGAAATTCAGCCAAAACAGCATTGTATTCATATTTAACACACGATTTTTGTTTAAAATATAGCCTGCAGTTATAAAGAATACAACATAAAGCATAACAAAGAGTAGATTAGCCAGTATCAACTGTACATTTAAATTCGTTACCGTGATTGGCGAGGCAAAATGCCGCCTTCTGATATCCTGATCATGGAAGGAAAACATAACCATACCGACACTAAGGACAAATATCGCAATCATAATATATCCAAGATAATTGAAATAATATTTATTGATGCTGTTACCCGCATTCACCTCATCCGTTATCTTTGTATTCAGCTTGACCTCTGTCTGCTTCAAAAGATTGGCTTTCACATAATTAATGATTTCCTCCTCGGAAGCCCCCGGCATATAGTTTAGATATACCTTGGAGATGTTAAAATAATTGTCCACTGCCGTATCGATGGATATTGCCTCCATGGAATCCGGTGCTGTCCGTTTTGTTAGTCTTGTATCACCATCGCTATAAAATCCGGAGGTAAAGCCGGAGGGAATTGTGAGAATATAGGATACCTCTCTGTTGTACAGTGCATCCCGAATCGCTAGGTCATTCTCCTTCGGCTGAACAAAGGTGACATAATCCTCAAGGTAATTTAAGAAACCGCGAATTAGGCTACTCTCTCCGTCCTCATTAATTACCATCACCGGAACCTTTCTCATCACAAATTGCTCCTTCGGATCAGTGATATTACCGGTGAATATAATGGTTAGCATCAAAAACAATCCGGCGTAGATTAGGACGGAGACAATCTGTGTCCCCAATATTTTATAATAAACCTTAAATACTTGCATAATTCTTCCTCCTTAATCCTAAGACAGCAAGGACGCCGAATAATATGGCCATGGCACCTAAGATCATTACATTGGTAAAATAACGCTCATAGGTATCATAGTAATATAGACTATACATCGAATCCGTGATCAGGCTGACCGGGTTAATGTATGATAGAATCGGGAATTTTGTTGCAACCAGATATTTAATCTGAGACATCATCATACCGGAGAGAAAAGCACCTCCCATCGTTATTGCACTCAGAATTGCTTCCTTTATAGACACCTTTTTCATCACCCACACTCCGACGAAGGCCCCCATGCCTAGACCCGTAAGGGAACCTACCATACAGGCTGCAAAAAGATAAGGCAGGTTGTTCCCGAAGTCCACCTTAATAATGAAATACATATAGAGAAATAACAGCATAAGGCTTCCCATATGTGTTGTAAACGCCGCCAGAATATTACACAAAAACAGCTTCATCTTCGAAATAGCGGACACACTTACTCTGGCTCCGCGAAGAGATAGGTTTGCTTGAATATTGACTACCTCATCAAGCCCTATATTAGCCGCCATAATACAGGTGAAGGCCAGCAACGAATAGAAAAATACCAGCAAATCCGCAGGTTTCTTATCATCCTTCATTCCCATAATATATGTGTCACGCTGCATAAGGTCATCGAGAAGACCTTCTGCTATCGCATTAGGGTTTTCCTTAAGAACCGTCGTTATCGTAGCAGATACCTGTTGATAGGTATCTAGGAAGGATTTAATAATTGTCTCCTTTAGACCACTTTCCTTCACATAAAGCACCGGATCGATGCTGCCGATAATATAGGCCTCAATCTCTCCTTTCTCAAGTAGCAGTCTTGCCTTTCCTTCCTCCACATACTCCACCTCAAACATTTTAGTCTTCTCAGAGGTAGCCGCTTCCTCCAACGCCTGTACAAAGGCTTCCTCGTTATCTCCGCCACTGACATAAGCGATGGGTACGGTATCAAAATATTCTATCTTCCACAGATTATTAAAAGCAAAGAAGAAGCAGCTTGCCAGTATAATCGGAAACATATAGCTCCAAAACATTGCTTCCTTGTTGCGAAACAGACATTTTAGTCTGGAAATATATAAATATAAACTCATATTATCCTCCAATCTCCCGAGTGAAGCATCTTTTCTCCACACTAATCTCTTAATTCCTTTCCTGTAATTTCAAGAAATACGTCATTGAGGGTCGGAACCTCTGTAATCACTTTACCAAAATCGATATTTCTCTTCTGTAAATGCTCCAGTATACTGACCAGATTGTTCTTACCCTTTTTGGATTTAATTTCAAGAAGATTATCCTGATACTCAACCGAATACACATTGGGCAGCCTTCGTAGCTCCTCCAAATCTTCCTCTTCCATATGAAAAATCTCAGCTTGAATCTTTTCTCCCACGCTGATCATTGCCTTCAGTTCATCCTTGGTGCCCTTGGCAATCACTCTTCCCTTATCAATGATTGCAATGTTTGAACAAAGCTGCTCTACCTCCTCCATATAATGAGACGTATAGATGATAGTGGCACCTTCCTCGTTCAGCTTCCTAATGCCCTCGAGAATTTTATTACGGCTCTGGGGGTCCACCGCTACGGTAGGCTCATCCAGAATAATCAGCTTAGGCTTATGAACAATCCCACAAGCTATGTTCAGCCTCCTAAGTAGTCCGCCGCTTAGCTTCTTCGGATAGAATTTTTTGTAGTCCTCCAGGGATACGAACTCGATTGCTTTTTTTGTTAATCTTTTTACCTCGTCTCTGTTCTTGATGTATAAGCTACAAAAGTACGATATATTCTCATATACGGTCAGTTCATCGAATACCGCCACATTCTGCATGATGATACCAATATCCTTCTTAATATCGTAAGCATTGGGTCCCATTTTCTTACCAAAGATCTCAATGCTACCCTTATCGTATTTCAGTAATGACAAAATACAATTAATTGCCGTTGTTTTACCGGAGCCATTCGGACCCAGAAGTCCGAAAATCTCACCCTCCTCTACCGCAAGATCCAGATAATCAAGAGCTACCAGCTTATCATAACGCTTTACCAAACCATCAACCTTTACTACCATATACAAAGCCTCCTATTTCAATCAATTCATTATTCCTCTATACTCTTTTCCTACTGTATCGTTTCTTTGCCAAATGTATTAGCTTCTGCTTACATGATTACTATACTTAATTCCAACATGCATTTCCAGTGAACTGCGTCACGAAAAGGAATGACATTTGTCATTCAAAAAAAGGTTAATTGTTCCCCCACCCTTAGGTGATGGTTACAATTAACCTTTTGGTTGCATTTATGTATTCAAATGGCTCTTTATTGAAAGAAATATACCTACTCTAATCTCTACCACCACAATTGCAATCCTCACAAATGTGATAGGATTCTGCCAGCTCTCTAAGCTCCTTTGCATACCACAGTATCAGATCCTGAAGTCGATATAGCTCTGATTCCTTACTGACCGTTCTCCATATCTCTTTATAATGATGGAACCAATTCTCCAGCTGCCCTGCCAAAACAAGTGGTTGTCCTGCGGCTTCATTCTTCACGTGATAACGGATCAAACCAATGGTTGCCCCAATCCGATTAAAGAGAATCATTCCCTCAGCTGCCAGAATATAAGGCTTTATCAGGCCTCTACTTGTCTCCTGTAGGTGCGGAAGCTTCCGATACAAACCGGCTATGATATTCTCCAGCTGCTCATTGGAAGACTTAGCTGCATCTAGATTTTGACCAAGCAGATAATACTTCTGATCCTCTTCTGATTTGCCCTTTTGCTCCAGCTCACGGTAACGGACAATATGGTACCATTCAAAAATGCTATGATTTGCCATCATAACAACCAGCTCTGCAAAGCTCTCCTCCTCATCCCCGTATTCCAGCCTTGAGATCTGAGCATTAATTTCCTGATGACTAAGAGGCTCACTATTCCAGGAGAATGCAGCTCCATAAATCATTCCAATCGTACTGAATTCCGGATGGTTGATGTGCCCAAAATCTCCCCAATCCGTATTCAACAATCCCAGTGCATGGTATTTGTGAGCATAGCAGCACATACGAAGGATATTCTCATAAGCATCCTGCGTTCGATTGATAAACTGATTCCAACCATTCACACCGGGACACAGATATTGAGACGCACCGGCGTTATGAAGCAGCCTCGTCGACTCCTCACTCTGGTTCGCATCATATCCCCAATTCAGACAGATCGTCTCCTCAGGCAATTGCTTGATTGCCTCGGGGAAGCCGCATACAATATCTCCCCAGAACATTGGCCGAAGCCCTTTGGCAACCAGATATTCACAGAGCTCCCTCACATATTCAATATAAACGGTATCAGCACCCTTTTCTTCCACAATCTCCTTCGTTCTGCCCTTTCCGAGATCAAAGGTCTCATCTGCGCAGATATTAAATTGCCTTGAACGAAACAGAGGCTGGTATTCATCGATAAGCTTTTTAATCAGACTCAGGCTCTCTACATTGGAGGCATCGATGGTATGATGCAGCATGCGATCCTCAAAGGAGAAGGGCTGGCCCTCCGAGTGCGGAAGCTCACACAGATGGGAGTAGGTCTTCGTGCTGAGAAGCTTATGAAGATGACCAAAGGTAGCAATGGATGGAACCAACTCAATATGAAGCTTACTGCAATACTCATCCAACTCCAGGATCTCCTCCGCTGTCAAGGGTGTGTCATCGCCCCATACCTCACTGAGATCCTTGAACAAAAAGCTATGCTCAATATAGAGCTGTAATTGGTTCACCTTATAGTAGCTTAATTTATCGGCAAAGCTCTTAAGATAGGTAAGTGTCGGAATTCTCCCCCTAGTTACATCCAGATAATAGCCGCGGTTCTCAAGCTCGGGATAATCGTGGATGGTCATACCCTTTAAGCAGGCACCCTCCTGTGCCACGACCTGACACAAGGTATGAATTCCATATAATATACCGGACCCGGAGCCACCCTGAATAAAAATACCACTATCCTCGATGGACAGGGTATATTCCTCCGGTTTAAGCCCAGGCATCTGTTTCAGGTAAATACAACCCTTCTCATAGAAGCCCTTCGTGACAGCAAGGGTATAGCCCAGCTTCTTATCCAGTTGCTTTTGCAAAAGCTTAGCATGATGAAATACAATGCCGGAGCAGTCAGAATCAATTACAATTCTGCTCTGATAGGTGATTGTAAAGGAAACGTCCAAATATTTCATGTTTTGTGGTTTTGGAATAATATACATAGGATACCTCACCTTCTTTCATTACAAACGATATTGAATCACTTCGTCCTTCCGATAACCATGGACTACGGTATTTATGCCATTCCATTAGGACCGTTATTCCTATAAAAAGATGTCAGGTTATGATATGAATAACTTATGCTGAGGAATTTATTTTATTAATCTGGATATTGCCTTAAAGGAATCAGCTTTTGCCGTTCTGGTCAATTCAAACAGGACAGCTTCGTAAGAGGTGGATAATGCACCCTCTTGAAAAGCACGACGTATCCCAATACGGCGATTGCTTTCCTTCCTGGAGCCGACACAATCCTCTACTAACAACACATTATAGCCCAATGCGATGAGGTCAACCACTGTTTGTAATACACAAATATGTGCCTCAATCCCACAGATCAGGATATTTTTCTTCCCCTGTGCCTTAATCTTTGCAAGAATTGCTTCATCCTCGGCACAGCTAAAGCTTACCTTATCCTCATAGTGAAAGCTCTCTTCGAATACCTCTGCAAGTGCAGGAACTGTCATACCAATTCCTTTGGTATACTGTTGGGTAATAAGCATTGGTATCTGTAATTCTTTAAGTCCCTTCAATAAAATCTCTGTATTATAAATTAATTCCTCATTTTGGTCTATGACAGGAACCAGCTTTTCTTGAAAATCAATAATTAAAGCCAGTGTATCCTCTGTAGTTATCCTCATCTTGTTTCTCCTTTTTCTGTTACATTAATAATTCCTTCTGATGATGTCCATCCGGAGCAGTTATTCTGATTATATCATCCCACCCTACTCCTTTCAACCAGAACAATTGCATACTGTTTACCGAGATTCCAGCAATGAGGACAAAGTTCTATCATCGCTTGACATAATAAATATGGCATGTAATACTGAGAAGTAGTTAGAGTTTCTGCCAATTTATGGTCAAAGGAGTACCTATGTACGAAATTGCTGATAAGCTTCTATTATTCCTATGCTGCTTGACCTTATACCTTTTCGAACATTCCGGCAGCTTCTTTATCGTGCCGGTGATTATAGCGGTTGTAATAAGCAGTTTATTTGTAAATTATGAGGATGGCCGAATCCGCATCGCCGGGTGTTCTTTATATGCCCTGCTATGCCTTCTCTTTCCCTGGTATATTGTATTTCTTCCGCTGCTTCTCTATGATATTTTGCGCACTAGATTTCAGTATGGCGCCGTTTTCCTCCCTTTCCTGTATTTTTACCACCTACGGGAATACTCTACGATGCTCTTAACCTTTACCACCTTGATAATAATCATCGCCTATCTGTTAAAATTCAAGACGGATAAGCTAGGCTCCTTAAGGAGTGAATACAATGAGCTTCGGGATAATACCACCGCCATGTCATTGCTACTGGAGGAAAAGAACCAGAGTCTCCTTAAGAATCAGGATTATGAGATCAATCTTGCCACTCTGAATGAGCGTAATCGTATCTCCAAGGAAATACATGATAATATCGGACATCTCTTATCCAGAGCTTTATTACAGGTCGGAGCCATGTTAACCCTCTCAAAGGAGGAGACCATCCGTGAGGGTCTTACCGATCTTCGGGCCTCCCTTTCCGACGGAATGGACCAGATTCGAAGCAGCATTCATAATATGTATGACGAATCAATTGATCTCTATGCACAGGTGGAGCAGTTGGTGAAGAACTTCACCTTCTGCCCGGTCTACTACGAGTATGATGTGAACAATTCTCCGAAGGCCCCACTTAAGCACGCCATCATCGCTATCATCAAGGAGATGCTATCGAATGTCATTCGCCATTCCAGTGCCACCAAGGTAACTCTTATTCTAAGAGAACATCCGGCCATGTACCAGCTCGTTATTAATGACAATCAGATTCTCGAGAAGAATATGGCTCAAGTTCTTCTGAATGCCTTTGAGAAGCAGGACTTTGGAGACGGTATGGGACTTCATAACATCAACGACCGAGTGAAAAGCTTCGGCGGAAATATCAATATCTCCGTGGAGAATGGCTTTAAGCTCTTCATCACCTTTCCCAAATAATAAAGTGAACTCAGTATAATGGAGGTTTTTTATGAAGGTTTTACTTATCGATGATGACCGACTGGTCTGTTCATCACTGAAAATCATATTGTCGGCTGATCCGGAGATTACCGTCGTTGGCATCGGATATACCGGAAAAGAAGGTATGGACCTATATCATAAATTAAGACCGGATGTATTACTTATGGACATCCGAATGGAGGCTATGAGCGGACTTGAGGCCGGAGAGCAGATCCTATCCCTCCATCCGGAGGCGAAAATACTATATCTTACCACCTTCTTGGATGATGATTACATCATCAAGGCCTTACACATCGGAGCGAAGGGATATATGCTGAAGCAAGACTATGAGAGCATCCTTCCGGCGCTGAAGGCAGTCCATGCCGGTCAGAATGTCTACGGCAATGAGATTATTACCAAGCTACCTCAGCTTATCACAAGAACCCCCGAGCATAAGAAGCTGGGCGCTTACGGAATAACGGATAAGGAGCTGGAGATTATCACTAAGATTGCCGATGGTCTGTCCAACAAAGAAATTGCAGAGCTGCTTTATTTAAGCGAGGGGACGGTACGTAATAACATCAGTTCCATATTAGAGAAGCTGGAGTTAAGAGACCGAACCCAGATTGCCATCTTTTATTATAAGAATATAAGATAAAAAGGCAGAAAGCCATTATCATCAGACTTTCTGCCAAACCATTCATATAATATTATTTCTCTACTCTTTTTATCTTTTTATTACATGTTATACTCTCTTTGGCATCAGATGGATTGCTATCCCTTCCACATCCTCCACTGCTTCCGTGATTGCTTCGGAGTAGGTCGGATGAGGACGGATTACTGCTGCCATATCCTTAACCGTAAGCTCATGAACGATGGCCGAGGCAAATTCTCCTACCATATCCGTTGCCCGATCACATAGCAGAACGGCCCCTAAGATACGTAGGGTATCCGCATCTGCGATAACCTTGATAAATCCCCTCTCTCCGGCGGATAATAAGGTCTTACCATTACCAAGCATCGGATACTTTCCTACCTTCACACGATACCCTGCCTGACTTGCTTCCTCCTCCGTCATTCCGACGGTTGCCACCTCCGGTGTCGTATAGACACAGGAGGGTATTACAGCAAGATTAATGCCATCTATCCGTCCAAACATTCTCTCCACTGCAAAGACTCCTTGAGCAGAGGCTGCATGGGCAAGCTGTACCGAGCGATTTACCACATCTCCAATTGCATAGATTCCCGGTATGCTCGTCTCGAAGTCGTCGTTGACCCGAATATTCGCTCCCTCCATTAAGATACTGACCCCCTCTGCAAATAATCCTTCGGTGTTGGCTCTTCTGCCGACTGCCAGAAGAATTCCTTCCGCTCCGGTGCTGCGTGGAGCATCCTTCTCCGTATATTCACAGAGGAAAGTTCCCTCGGTACCGGGCAGAATTCTGGTTACTCTGGACTTGGTATGAAGGACAGCTCCCTTTTTCTTAAGACTCATTGCAATACTTTGGGAGATTTCCTTATCCATATTCGGTAGAATACGATCCATAGCTTCGATGATCTCCACCTCATATCCCATCTCCTGATAGATCGTCGCGATTTCGATCCCTATGACTCCTCCGCCAATGATAAGTAGCTTCCGATAGGTCTTATTCATCGCCAATAGTTCATCACTGGTGATTACTCCAGGAAGATCAGCTCCTTCCAGCTTTGGGATAATCGGCTTAGAACCGGTTGCTATCAAGATTTTCGCAGCATGAAGCTTCTCCATGCTACTCTCCTTCGAGTACGACGGTATCTCTTCGGTTAATGAACGGCTTACTATCACGGTACTGGGTCCGGTAATTTGCGCCTGACCTTGGATAATCGTAACCTGATTGGCCTCCAGCAGACCTACAATCCCCTGACGCATTCTGGCTACAACACTTTCCTTACGCTCACGAAGCTTCTCCATATCGAGCTTGATGCCTTCCACCGTTATCCCCAGCTCTTGAAGATGCTGTGCTTCATAATAAAGATGGGTGCTATGCATCAGAGTTTTGGTGGGGATACACCCTCGGTTCAGACAAGTTCCTCCGATATCCCTCCCCTCGATTAGTGCAACCTTCTTTCCCAGCTTAGCCGCTTTGATCGCAGCAACATAACCTCCGGGTCCCGAGCCTATGACAATAAGATCAAATTGCTTCTCCATATCAA
>JAEYXC010000023.1 GCA_023428655.1 Bacillota bacterium
GAATTATTGTCCAAGCCTTGGTATATTAATGTTGATATGAGTAAATATGTTGCACTCATCATCGATACCCTTAATCATGATAACAGCATCAGCGGTCTGCTCAATCCCGTTGAAAGAATTCAAAACATCTTAAAAAGATATAATCAGGGAGGAAGAAAGTTATCCTCCCAGGATATTAAAAATAATGTAGGTGATTAATCCTATTAACCTATTAAAGACATAATAACATGATAATGGATAAAGGGCAGGTGCTTAGCACCTGCCCTTTATATTAGACGGATCAGCTTATTCCCTCGTTCATACCGGATATATGCTCCAATTCCTGTGTTGCTCCAAAGCTGTAACCGGTTACTTGCTTCATTCCTTTCATGGCTATGTATCTATCAATCTATTCGCTCAGGTCCTGTGATGGATCAAGGATAGGCTCCTCTGAATCAATCTGCTCCGAATCCGTCTCCTCTGAGTCTGTCGCCTCATCTGTTGACTCTTCCCATGAATCCTCTTCCCACTCTTCCTCCTCGGAATAATCCTCATCGGTCTCCTCCGGTATGGTCTCAGTATCCTCTTCGGTCGTATCGCTCACATCATCATCGGTATTCTCTTCCGGCTCTGCATCCACATCCGGTAATTCCTCCGAATCGGCCTCCTTCTCCTGTTCCTTCTCAAGAGCCTCCGCCTGTGCCTCCTCTAATTCCTTCTGCCTTGCTGCCTCCTCTTCCCTGGCCTCCCATTCCGCTCTCCAATCATGCAGCTCAAACTCCTTCGTCATAGAGGAATCATGAATCTGTTCCATGAAATTATGCCATATGGTTCCGGGGTAAGTGGAGCCTTGAAGATTATTCACTGTCTTTGGCATATCATATCCAACCCATACACTGGTGGTATAATATGGCGTATATCCTACAAACCAACCATCCTTCTTATCATTCGTAGTACCTGTCTTACCGGCACTGACGGTGTGAGTAAGTCCTAGGCCCTTCGCAGTTCCCTTCGTCATTACTCCGGTCAATGCTTCCGTCATAATTCTGGAAGCCTTTGTCTGATAGATTTGCTTTGTTTCCATTTCATCTCCAACAATTTCATTGCCTTCAGCGTCCATGATCTTGATAATACAGGTTGGCTCCCGGTAAAATCCATCATTCTCCAGTGTAGCATAAGCTGCTGCCATCTCGACGGGACTTGCTCCTACCGTAAGCCCTCCGAGAGCTGCTGCCGGAACATAATCCTGGGTACTGATCTTGGCGAAGTTCATCTTCAGAAGATATGATAATCCCACCTGTGGTGTTAACTCCTCGAACAGCTTCCAGGCAATGGTATTCTTTGATAGCTCGATGGCTCTCTGTAGCTTGATCTTCCCAAGATAATTGCCTCCCGCATTCTTAGGCCCTCCTTCAAACTTCTTATCCTCGACTATATCCTCCGGAGTATAGCCTTGCTCAAAAACCGGTGTATATACCACTAAGGGCTTAATCGCACTGCCCGGTTGCCGATAGCTCTGATAGCCACGATTCAGGGTATAACCCTCGCTTTCCTGTTCTCTGCCTCCAACGATTGCTACCACTCTGCCACTGTCATTGTCAATACAAACAGCAGCTCCCTGCATCTGAAAGATACCCTCGTCATTCTTCTTCTTAAATTCGGATAATGCATCATCCACCGACTGCTGCAGCAGCTCCTGTTTCTTTAGATCTATGGAGGTATAGATGCGATAGCCTCGATTATAGAGATCCTTCTGATAGCGATAATACATATCATAATACTCCTCGTCGTAGGCGCTACGTTCCTCCTCCGTATCGAAATGCTGCCGGAATTCAAAGCCGTTTGCCTTCATTAAGGCTTTGATGGCAGAATGATAGGTGTAGGTCTCCACGTAATTCTTCTTATCGGATTTCTGTTGTTTAAGCTTAATTTCTTCCTTAAGTGCCTTCGAATACTCCTCTTCGGTAATCATTCCTTCCTCCATTAATTGGTCCAGAATACGATCCCGTCGCTTCAGTGTGTTCTTCATATTGGTTACTGGGTTATAGAGATTCGGATTATTGGGTATGGCACATAGAAATACAATCTGGGAGAGACTTAGATTATTAACCCCCTCTGAAAAGTAACCCAGGGCCGCTGCCTGTATTCCGTAATAACCGCCGGCAAAATAAATTCCATTAAGATAGAATTCCATAATCTCTGTCTTGGAATATAGCTTCTCCAGCTCCTGTGCCACAAAAATCTCTTCGATCTTACGTTCATAGGTGACTGCATGACTCAGGAAAATATTACGTGCCACCTGTTGAGTAATGGTACTGGCTCCTTGTGTAATCTCTCCTCTATGCTTAATCAGTTCAATGGCTGCACGGATATTTGCCAGATAGTCAACTCCGTTATGCTTCAAAAATTTACGGTCCTCCGACACTACCATGGCATTAATCGCCGCTTTTGGAATATCTGAGTAGTCAATATAGTAGACCTCCTTCTCTGATTTCAGGGTAGACATCAGATTACCCTCCAGGTCGTAAACCAGACTGGTCTGGGAGGGCTTGAAGGTATCCTCCGTAGAGGCTCTGACCTTCTGCTTCGCTGCTGACTGAAGATCAAGAATAGTCTTCCCGTATTCTTTATAGAAATAGAACATTGCAATCACAATAAAAAGCAGCGTTACAAAAAGCAAAAGCTGTAATCCGATCTTAATCTTACCTCTTACGCTTCTTCCATTCCTCTTTTTCTTATCGTTCCTTCCTGATTTCTTCTGCACTTTAATCCCTCGCATTATCTATCATACTTAACTCAATGTTTCATCCATATCAGGTATCAGCTCCTCATCAAGAGAGCTGCACCAGATGATACGGAATCTGAAGCTCCTCAAGAAGCCTTTGCTCTCTCTTATGGCAGGTGAAGAGGAGAATCTGCTTTCGATTAGCTACCTCGGTTAAGGCTGCCTTCAGCCGGGTATCATCATACATAGCAAAGCTGTCATCAAATATTAGGGGTACCTCATCCTTACCCAAAAGCAAATCAGCAACGGCCAGACGCAGTGCAAGAAACACCTGGTCCATGGTTCCGGTGCTGAGACGCTCCAGTGCTACATAGGTACCGTTCCAAGCTAGCTTGATATCCAGCTTCTCATCAATTTTAAGCTCCTGGTATCTCTGTCCCGTCACCTCACTGATCACTTGCGCAACCGTCTGATTCAACTGCTGCCCAAAGCTGTCATGGATCTGGGAAGATAGCTCTTCTATGGTGGACAAAGCAAGTCTGATCGCCTCCAGCTCAGTAGCATTCTCTGCCTCTTGCTGCTTCATGTGATCGTATTTGCTCCGATTTTTTTGAAGCTCCTCTTCATTACCCTCCAGGGCGGTGATTTCCCATCTCAGCTTCTCAATCTTCATTCGACAGGCTTCACAGACTTCGTTCAGCTTGACTTGTCTTGCTGTTTCCTCCTGCTTTCTTAGACGAAGCTCCTCTGTAATTTGTTGCATTATCTCCGGGGTTAACTCTTCTACCCGAACAAAATGCTGGAGATAGGTCATAATCGTATCATATATAGAATCCATCTGATCCATTATTTTATTTTTGCGACTCTCAAGCTCCCTTTGCAGCTCCATCGTATGCTCATCAGTAAGCATGCTGCGAAGATGCTCCTCTACTCGATCAGCTAAGGCCTCCACATTATCCACCTGGTATCTGGTCAGAACATCCATTATTTCATTCTGTATGTCGGTGCTCTGCTTAAGAAGATCATCCCGCTTGGCTTTCAGCTTATGGATGGTTTTTCGATACCTTCCATTTTGTATGAGGCCATATGCTCCCCCAAATAGGAAGGCTAACCCACCCAGAATAAAACCAAGGAGTGAAAAGTCCCATAGGAAGGTCATGAGAAGCGCTGCTGTCACAGCTAGTGGTATACTAAAATAAAGTATCTTATTCCTCTTCTTATGTAGTTGTTCCAGCCTGTTCACAAGCTCCCGTTCTTCAATATCAATATTATATAAGTCCTTGCGGTACCCTTCAGAAATCCTCTTATCTTCCTTCAACTTATTTAATACAAGCTGCTGCCTGTCCCCATCCGATTCCCTTTTCTTCAACTGTGTAAGCTGATTCTCCAACTGCAGCATCTGATTCTGCAGCTCCTCATAGGTGTGATACTTTTCCAGTATCGCAGGTAGCTGTTCCATACGACGGGCCGTCTCATCATCGGAGATTATATGCAACTCCTCTCTCTGTCTTAGAAGCTCCTTCTCCTGCTCTAAAAGCTCTCGAAGCTGCACCGTCAGCTGATCCAGCTTCCTTTCCTTCGCCTCCCCCTCCTCAAGCTCTAGCTGCAGTGCTTTCAGTGCGGGAGAATTCCGGATGGCTTCCAGCTGTTTTCTCTGTTCCGTAAGAACATTGACTGCCTGAGCAACATTGATCTCCTGACTCCTTGCTAAGGACAGATTCGTAATATAATTCCGTACCTGAAGAGCCAGCTCAGAATCTGTCTGAGCCTTTCGCTGCTCCATACTGATCGTATTTCGATAAGTGGCTTCCCATAAGCCCGGTATCAGCTCACTGATTTTTCCCTCCTCCAGCATCACTTCTCGTCCAGTCGCCAGATCAAGGACGGAAAAGCTTTTATCAATGGCATGAAAGCTCCGCTGAAGCCGGTACTGTTTTCCCTTTACTTCGATGTCCATGCTTCCGCCATAAGCTCCCGGATAATGCCAGGGCAGATATCTGGTATACAGATCCTCCTTTGAAGCCGCACCTCTACCCCTCATCCGTTCTATCCCAAAAAGCATACCCTTAATAAAGGTATGGAGGGTGGATTTGCCTGCTTCATTCTCTCCATAGATTAGGTTGATCCCCGGCTTGAGTTCTATTTCCTTATTATGAAATCGACCAAAATAATTTATTTTAAGCTTTGTTATTCGCATCTTGACCAACCTTTCCAGTCTTCGGTACTTGTTAAGCCTTGTCCGTGAAGCCCAAGCTACTTCTGCTTATCTTCGTACTAGCTTCTGCCCTTCTTTGCACAGAGTAAAGCTTCTATTCCGTAATAAAGAGCTTTCTTTGCCACTTCATCCTGATTAGCATTCTCCCGGACTCTTCGAATGAACATTCCAATAAGGTTATCCTGATTCTCTTGATATAGAGCGTCAAAATCATAATCCGGTACGGATTGGTCCGTTACCTCAATCACATTACCGAGGGCTTTGATGCTCCCCTTATCAAAATGAATCAGCTCATCCCGAATTCCTTGTATTATAAAGGAGTAGATATGCTCCAAGCCTTGTTCCTTCATGATATTTCTCGCCTGATCAAGGAGGGAGCCATTGGTATCCTGCGGATTCACCGAAAGAATACATCGCTTATAGGTTCTTATTGCATGAGAAACAAAGGTAACCCTTGTGGCTCTCTGGCCATCCTCTCCTATCGTAATCTCTCCTAGAATATATCCTCGATCTCCAATTTCATTCTTATCCAGCGGCTCAAGCGATCCGCAATATGCCATTCTATTCGTAATAATCTCAGGCTTATGGATATGACCAAGAGCCACATAGTCATAAGCCAGCTCATTTAGTTTTTTACGATTAATCGGTATGTTCCTCTCATCACCGCCATGGGCAAGGAGGATATGAATATGATCATTTCTCTTATGAAATGCCTCATCATATAACGCTTCATAGATATCCTTGGTGCAAAAGCTGAGTCCATACACTTCTAATCCAAGCTCTTCATATTCCTTACATTCCAAGGTGCTACTCGAAAAAAGGTGAACCTTTTCATCCCATTCAAAGCCCTGGTAATTCGATCTTGCTCCGATATAATCATGATTCCCCGCAATGATTAAAGCTTTCGCGGTCTCAAGCTTACTGAGGATATAATTTACCTCCTTCAGCTCTCTTACCAATGGTTGACGATGAAAGAGGTCCCCTGCTATCAGCAATAAATCCACTTTCTCCTCATTACAGATTCTTATTATGTCCCGGAAGCTGTCCCAAATCTCTTTTCCCCTCTGCTCTCCCCAGGGCAGGTCTGAATCCGGTGTTGCCCCAAGATGGATGTCCGAAATATGTATGAACTTCATACGCTTCCTCCTTATGCTCCAAAACTAATTCTAACTACTCTCAATTATACACAAGAAGTTGTCGCTCCGCAAGCTTACAATCGAACACCTGTTTCAAGGACGGTCTAAGCATTCTAGTAAAACACTCAATCTTTGATAAAAAATTGACGAAATAGCTTGATTTATGTCAGATTATGCTTTATCTTAATATATATATTTTAGGTATAATATGGTATTAAATTGATATTCACAGCCTCCTTTACACCAGAAACACCAATGTCAGATAATTGGTTTCTCCGGAATGATTGACTGTGAGTAATCGACAGTATTCGACATAATGGAGATGGTGAGATGAATGCAATGGTAGTAGAAAGGCTGTTCTTAGATGAAGAAAAGTGTGTAGGATGTAATCAATGTATCGGGAAATGCCCCATACCCGGTGCGAATATTGCTTACCTGGTAGATGGAGTAAACAAAGTCAAGGTGGATAGTACCAGATGTATCCATTGCGGAGAATGCATTCGTGTCTGTGAGCACTCTGCACGACAGTATAGGGATGATTGTGAGCAATTTTTTGCTGACCTTGCCAAAGGAACTGCAATTTCCATCATTGCTGCGCCGGCCATCACCGTGAATATTCCGGAATATAAGAGATTATTTGGCTTACTAAAGCAGATGGGCGTGAATCTGATCTATGATGTATCCTTTGGTGCGGATATTACGGTCTGGGCATATCTTAGGAAGGCAAAGGAACAGAAGATTAGCCATATGATAGCACAGCCATGCCCACCGGTGGTTAATTATATTGAAAAATACATGGATGAATTAATACCGCGGTTGGCTCCAATCCACAGCCCAATGATGTGTACCGCTGTCTACATGAATAATTATATGAAGAATAATGACCGTCTTGCTTTTCTGTCTCCCTGCATCGGTAAAGGGGATGAGATTGCGGATCCCAATACCCATGAATATGTATCCTATAATGTGACCTTTAAAAAGCTGATGGATTATCTGGATGCCCATCATATATCATATGCTACACAGGAAGAGAAGGATTTTGATGATATCGGTGCAAGCCTCGGTGTATTATTCAGTCGTCCCGGCGGACTTAAGGAGAATGTGGAGTATTTTATTAAGGATGCCTGGATTCGTCAGATCGAGGGGCCGAATCATATCTATGATTATCTCGATGAGTATGCTCATTCCAACCGAACCTCTCAGGAGCTTCCCTTTCTACTAGATGTATTAAATTGCAGCTATGGCTGCAACTTTGGTACCGGGACGGAGCATAATGTACTTAACCGTACCATGAGCCTGGATGACGTAGACCGTGTATTTAACCTTAAAAAGAAGCAACGATCTCAGGCAAAGGCAGGTATTCTTGGCAGAAAGAGAATTGAATATCTGCATCGTTATTTTGATAAAAACCTTAATTTAGATGATTTTCAAAGAACTTATACTAAGAAATCGTTAAAGAAGGATTTTGACCCGGTTGACGAGCAAGCTCTGGAGGAAATCTATCTTAGAATGAATAAATCCACCTTAGAAAGCCGCAAGATTAATTGCGCCTCCTGTGGATATCACTCCTGCGAGAAGATGGCTATTGCAATATATCATGGTGTCAATGTTCCAAATAACTGCATTGATTATAATAAGAAGACCGTCGAGCTGGAGAAGGACATGATCTCGGCCAGAGAGGCCCAGCTACAGGTGATTGAAGAGATGAAGCAAATGTCCGAGGACAGACTTGCTAAGGTGGAAGCGGTTAATAATCAGATCAGTACTATATTGAGTTCTATTAAAAGCGTATCCAGCGGAAATAGTGAAAGTGCAGCGGCAATCGAGGCAATCAGTGATAAAGCCTGTCAGGTTACTAAGAATATGGATACTCTGAAGCATAATATCAGTTTCATGGAAGACCGGATGAATACCTTTATCCAAACCAGCACGCAGATTGCAGAGGTTGCTAATCAGACGAACCTCCTTGCTTTGAATGCTGCCATAGAATCTGCTCGAGCAGGAGAACACGGCAAGGGCTTCTCCGTCGTTGCTGAAGAGGTGAAGAAGCTGGCATTCAAGACCAAGAATCTGGTTGATAGCACAAATGAAGATCAGTCTGAGATGCTGAAGGCAATCCGGGATGTCATCGACGCTAAGGATATCATTGATCAGCATATTGATGAGATGAGCAGTGCGATTACCAATATATCGGCATCCATTCAGGAGATTACGGC
>JAEYXC010000029.1 GCA_023428655.1 Bacillota bacterium
GAGAGGGATTCCGATTTGATTGTGGTGTTCACAATTCAATTCCTGTCAGAACGCCATGCTCCGACCAGAACGACTCTGGAGCGCTGTTATACAATTGCTAAGCTACTGGGGAAAAAGTTAATCTTAATCAATACAAGAGAGCAATACACTCGAGTCGGAGAGCTGGTATTATATCATCCGACCTATGGGAATGTACTTGAGGAATATAATAGCATGAGCACCTATCAATATAAGGATTTGGTGATTCCTTATTATCAACCAAGTGTGGACATGCCCTCTGTTCCGGCTCTCCGTCATATCATTCAAAAAATCAAGGAGTGGAAGCCGGCATTAATCTTCAGCATCGGTAACGGAAGTATGGCGGCGGATCTGTGTGGCAAATTGGTCCCGCAGGCGGCAATCAGTGTGGCTTTTTCCACCTTGGCTACAACCATGGCGACATTTTCGGTAATCGGAAGAAGGATTGCCCCCGCAGAATGGATTGGTCTGGAGAAGGAAGGCTACTCGAGAGAAAATATTATCGAAAGTGTCTTTACCTTTGAATTAAACAAAAGGGTAAGGACCGTATCCAGAGAGGATTTTGGTATTCCTAAGGATAAGTTTGTATTGGTTGCAGTTGGGCTTCGTCTTGACGCGGAAATTGATGATGATTTTATTGAAATGATCAACAAAACCTTTGACTGGGGAACCCATCTTGTGCTGGCCGGAAATTTTGAGAAATTTAATGATTACTGTGAAAAGTACCCCTTGTTAAAGGAGCATGCCACCTATATAGGATATTATGATGATATCTTGGCCTTAATGGAAATCTGCGACTTATACATTAATCCAAGAAGACTTGGCGGAGGCTTCTCCATCGTAGAGGCATTTCATGAAGGGAAGCCGGGTGTCAGCGTTGATTTTGGGGATGTTGCCACAACCGCAGGACCTGATTTCTGTGTTAGGGATTATGAAGAAATGTTATCAACGATACAACGATACATCGAGGATAAGGAATTTTATGAGCATATGTCCCGTCTTGCAAGACAGAGGGAGCAGGTGGTCACTGACTCCAAGAGGGAATTTAAGAATATCATCGATAAAATCCAACAAAGTCCTCTCTATTTTTAGTCATAAGTTGCTGAAAATCCAGCAGAGTATTCTTATTTGTATGCGACAATAAGTCGATATATAATATATGAGGACATAGGAACGGTTGGAATTCGGATACGAAATCCTAAAAGCTTGAAGGAGGATTGGAATGAACAGCGAAAAAAATATATTTGATGATTTATTTATTTTTGAAATGGCAAACAGCCATCAGGGCAGTGTGGAGCATGGAGTGGATATTATAAAGGCGATGGCTAGAATTGCAAGAAAATATAATATCAAAGCAGCTGTTAAGCTACAGTATCGTAATCTGGATACCTTCATTCATCCTGAATATAAAACGAAAGAGGATGTAAAGCATATTCCCAGATTTATGAGTACCAGACTGAATCCGGAGCAATTTGCAGTTCTTGTGGATGCCATTCATGAAGAGGGAATGCTTGCTATGAGTACCCCCTTTGATGAGGATGGGGTTAATTGGTGTATGGATCATGGAATTGATGTGATTAAGGTGGCTAGCTGCAGTTCCTTGGATTGGCCACTTTTGACCGAGATTTCCTACACTCATAAACCTATCATTATATCAACGGGAGGAAAAACTCTCTCCGATATTGATAAATTATATAACTTTTTTGTCCATAAGGGATGTGAGTTTGCATTCCTGCACTGCGTGGCAGAATACCCGGCCCCTCTTGAGCAGCTACAATTGGATTTTATTGATCGCTTGAATCGCCGTTATCCGGATATCACAATCGGATATTCCGGCCATGAGGATCCTGATAATAACATGGTACCCATGCTTGCTGTAGCAAAGGGAGCCAGAATTCTGGAGCGCCATGTAGGACTGCCAACCCAGACAATCACACTGAATAACTATTCGATGAATCCGGAGCAAGCTGACCGATGGGTACAGGCGGTGCTGGATGCAAGAATGATCTGCAGAACAAAGAAGGAAAATGATAAGTACGTAAGTCAGGAGGAGCTTGATTCTCTTCGCTCTCTCATGCGCGGTGTTTATGTAAAAAGAGCAGTAAAGGCAGGGGATACACTTACCCGTGAGGATGTATTCTTTGCAATGCCTTGTCAGGAACGACAGATGACAAGCGGTGAATTTCTGGATAATACCATAGCAAGTAAGGACTATTCTCCCAATGAGCCGTTATACGAGAAACGGAAGGTTACAGACCTTAACCTTGTCAGAAGTGTAATTCACGATGCTAAGGGTATGCTTTATGAAGCAGGTATCGCTCTTGGAAAGAACTTTGAGGTTGAATTATCCCATCATTATGGTATGAAGCATTTTCGGCAAATTGGTGCGATTATCATCAGTATTATTAACCGGGAATATTGCAAAAAGCTACTGGTTATCTTACCTGGTCAGAAGCATCCGATGCATATGCATAAGCAAAAGGAGGAGACCTTCCAGCTGTTATATGGTGATTTGACCGTCAGCATGGATGGGGAGAATGTCTATATGAAGCCCGGTGATATTCAGACGGTACTCCGTGGAGAACGGCATTCCTTCACCTCTATTAAAGGGGCTATATTTGAAGAGGTTTCTACGACACATATTAAGAATGACTCTTACTATGAAGACCCGGCAATCAGAGCCTTGGATCCCATTGAGCGAAAGACGATTTTAAAGCAATGGTAATATGAGGTTGTTACTTCATAATAGAAATATAAAAACGAACAGGTGGTTATGGGTATGGGCAAAGGATTGTTACGTGAAATAAAATATTGGAGTCAAGTGCTTTTGCTTCCCGTTTACATATTTTCGTTTCTAACTCCCAGGAATAAAAGAATCTGGTTGTATGGCAGCAGCTTTGGGAAACGCTTTGCTGATAATCCGAAATACTTTTATCTTTGGATGAGTCAACACCAAAAAAATAATATTACCGCCATATGGATCAGTCAGGATAAGAATATAGTAAGGATGCTGAGAGAGCATGGCTACCTAGCATACGAAAAGCATTCGATCCAGGGGATATGGTATTGCCTCAGAGGTGGGGTATATATCTTTGATAATTATTCGAAGGATATCTCCTTCTGGTTATCCGGCGGAGCGAAGAAAATCAACCTATGGCATGGTGTCGGAAATAAAAAGATAAATTATGATAATCGCTTTGATCGTGTAAGACATCCAAGAAATAATTGGGAACGGTTCAGAACCTTTTTACGAAGGATGAGTGATGAAAAGCCACATCATTATACCTTGGCAACATCAGAAACAATGGCAGAAATTTTTGCCTCAGCCTTTCGTACGGATCGAGAGCATATCATCATCGAAGGATATCCAAGAAATGATATACTTTTATCAAGTAATATCACGAATATCATCAGTGACGAAGAGCTGAGAATTCGAGCTAGGATTAATGAATGTCGCCAGAAGGGGAATAAGATTTTATTTTACATGCCAACCTTTCGTGAATCTGAGACAAAGTTTTTTGATGTTATGGACTTGGAATTGTTCAGTGACTTTTTGAGAAGGAAGCAGTTTTATTTCTTTGTAAAGCTACATCCTAAGTCGAAGCTGAGAGAAAGATTCGAAGAGATCAAGCTGGATCACATCGGTAATATACCTGCGGAGGTAGACTCCTACAGTATCTTAAATTTGGCGGATTTATTAATAACGGATTATTCCTCCATCTATTCCGATTATCTAATGCTAAATCGTCCCAGTGTTTTATTTCCTTATGATTATGAGGAGTATTCAACGAATACAAGGGACTGTTATTTTGAGTATGATGATTATATGAAGGATTTGAAGGCCTACAATATGGAGGAGCTGACAGGGGCCATAGAAGCTGCCCTTGACCAAGATTCCTGTGAGGGAGGCAGACTTAAGGTAAGATCCTGGATGTTTGAAACTGCGGATGGCAGAGCATGTGAACGGTTGTATCAAAAGATTGTGAATGTTATTCACGGTTAGGAGCTTCAATGAACAAAACACAGATGATTATTTTAGCCGGTGGCTCAGGAGAGCGCTTCGGTGGAGATATTCCTAAGCAATTTATTAAGATAGCGGGAAAAACAATTATTGAACATACGATAGATCGTATTGAGCATTGTAGCTGTATCGAATCGATTATCATTGTAGTTCATGAAATGTATTATGAATATATGAATTCCCTGATCATCAAGAATAAATTTCGTAAAGTGAAGAAGATAATCAAGGGAGGGAATACAAGGCAGGAATCCTCCTATGCCGGTATTATGGCATGTGACAGCGATACAGTCAATATTCTATTCCATGATGCAATCAGACCGTTTGTTTCGGACCGGATCATTGAGGATGTTGTAAAGGCTCTCGATATCTATGAGGCTGTTGATGTGGCGATTCCCTGTGCGGATACAATCATAAAGGTGAATGATAACAATGTCATTGAGTCGATACCCATCAGAAGGTATTTAATGAGGGGGCAAACACCTCAAGGCTTTCGCACCACCTTAATCAAACAGGCTTATGAGAAATATCGAGCTGATTCGGATATTGCAGTAACCGACGATTGTGGTATTGTGACCTATTACGGATTGGCAGATATTTATGTCGTATTAGGGGAAGAGAAAAATATCAAGATTACATATAAGGAAGATGCCTATCTTGCAGACAAGCTTTTTCAGACGAATGCCATACAGGTAAATTTGGATGGTGCAGAGGCTTCTAACGCTGCTTTGAAGCTAAGGGATAAGGTAGGAGTTGTATTTGGACATACCAGTGGAATAGGGAAGGATATTTACTCCCTAATCGACCAGCATGGTGGTAAAATCTATGGATTTTCCAGAAGCAGCGGTGTGGATATTGGAGACATGGCGAAGGTGGAGGAAGCTTTACGAGACGTATATCTTCGGGAGGGAAGAATTGATTATATTATCAATACCGCCGGTATTATGAATGTCAGTAAGCTTGAGACTATGACCGAAGATATGATACGTTCGGTCATGAATACGAATTCATTAGGTGCAATTTTTGTTATGAAGGCAGCCATACCCTATCTGCGCCAAACAAGGGGAGCGATGATACTATTTACGTCAAGCTCCTATACAAGGGGAAGAGCAATGTACAGTACCTATTCCTCCTCTAAGGCAGCGGTGGTTAACTTTGTACAGGCGATTTCCGAGGAGCTGTATGAGGATGGAATACGAATCAATGTTATTAATCCGGAGAGAACCGATACTCCCATGAGAAGACAGAATTTTGGTTTAGAGGAGCCGGGATCTCTGCTGGAAAGCAGGAAAGTCGCAGAAGCGACCTTAGAGGTTGTTCTGTCTGATTTTACAGGGCAGGTTGTGGATGTGAGGAGAAAACAATAATCTCACGAAGCGAAGAAAAAGAGGTGCGTAAATGAAGTGTAGTTTTAAAAACAAGCTGGTATCCGTTGTAATGACAGCTTATAACACAGAAAAGTATATTGCGGATGCGATTGATTCTATCCTTAAGCAAACCTACCAAAATTTTGAGTTCATAATTGTAAATGACGGATCTACGGATCGTACTCTGGATATTATTATGGAATATGCTAAATTCGACCCGAGAATTATCGTAATAAGCCGTAAAAACATCGGACTATCGCAATCTTTGAATGATGGCATTCGAATTGCCAGAGGTGAATATATCGCTCGTATGGATTCGGATGACTTGTGTGCACCGGAACGGTTTGAAATGCAGGTGAATTATCTG
The DNA here is from genome assembly GCA_023428655.1 of Bacillota bacterium. Classification (GTDB taxonomy): domain Bacteria; phylum Bacillota; class Clostridia; order Lachnospirales; family Lachnospiraceae; genus Mobilitalea. The sequence continues at coordinate 5,771 of JAEYXC010000029.1, forward strand.
AATAGCCATCCGGATGTTTATATGCTCGGAAGCAATTATTATATTATCTATGAGGATGGGTTATCGGAGGAATGTATTAAAAAGTATCAGGGCTCCCATAAAAGGGGACAGGTTGAGATTGATCATGAGAATATGTTCTTATCCGTATCCGAAAGTCAGAAATTTATGCACGCCTCCGCTATGATACGTAAGGAGTTATATGAGAAGGTGGGCTTTTATCAGGACTACATGTCCGAGGACATAGAGTTTAATTTTCGAGCTGCCTCAAAGGGCTATGGGATCGCAAAGCTGAAGGAGGAGCTGTATGGATATCGAGCTAGGGAGGATTCGAAATCCTATGTAGAATCCAGAGCAAAGCAAACGGAAGGCATCATTTTAACCAAGCTTCATTGGCTGATGAAGGAATTATCCGAGGATTTCCATCATATCAGATATTTAATCTGGGGTGCAGATGTGTCCGGTGAAGTGGCATTAAAGGTACTGGAACAATGGCTACCGAATTCGGAGTGCATTGCCTTTATCGACCCGATGAAGGAGGGGGAGTTTTGTGATAAGAAAATCATTGCCCCGGAAAATATTGAGGCCTATCAAGCAGACTATATCTTTATTTGTACACAAGCGGGAGCGGTGCCGGCCAGAACGCTTTTGAAGGAAGCCGGAAGAGCTGAGATACTGGAATACTTTAAGCTATCCTAAGTATTTTTGGGTGTATGATAAGGCTTTAAACTGCTGTAACAAGAGGAGATGCATATGAAAAAAGTAGTAATATTTGGTGCCAGCGGTGGCGGCAGGAAAATGTATAATTTTATCAAGCAGTTTGAGGGATATGAGGTCTGCTTATTTTTAGATAATTTTCCGAAGCATAGTACGTACTTAGGATTAGATGTTATGAAACCTGAGCAATTCCTCATTGGGAATGACATCAAGCAATATTATTATTGCATAGGTAGTTCCTATTGGTTAGAAATTTATGCACAATTGACAGAGTATGGAATACCAAAAAATCATATTTATAGTAAGCAAGATATATTACTTGAGAATAAGAGTTGGTTTATGGAATGTCTTATTAATAATATGAATTATAATAATTCAATTAAACCCAATAAAAAATCAACGGTAATTTTTGATCTGCTGAATGGTTTTGGACTGGGAGGAGTAGAAAAGTGGTCTTATGATGTAGCAAGAGAATATATGAGTGAAAATAAGGTCGTTTTATTAGGAAACCGAACCAAAGGAAATCCACCAATGGATTTAGAGAAAAACACATTTTTTATTGATGTTGAAGACGGCAATGATTATAACATGCTTTCAATAAAAGCAATAATTGAGTTTCTTAAGGAGCATCTTCCCTGTACAGTATATT
>JAEYXC010000037.1 GCA_023428655.1 Bacillota bacterium
ACATCGGCTTAAAAATTCTGTCCATTATTCTTGCCGCCATTTTATGGCTTGTTATTACGAATGTGGATGATCCCATTACGCCAAAAAGCTTTACCAATGTTCCGGTGAAGATATTAAATACAGATGCAATTGATGCCATCAGTACGAAAGACATGGTATATGAGATTGTAGAGGGAGCTACGATTGACTTTTCAGTGGCTGCAAGACGTTCCATTGCGGATAATCTGTCGGTTTCCAACTTTGAGGTTACTGCAGATTTTGCAAAGCTGTCCGATGTGAATGCCGTTACCATCGACATCAAATGCCCCAGATATGGGGATGATGTCAAGATAACGGAAGGATTATACCAGGTTATGAAGATCAACCTGGAGGAGTTAATCAATAAGAATTTTAAGGTTACCGTAGTAACTAAGGGAGAACCGGCAGAGGGATATTTTGTAGGAGAGAAATCAGCAAGTACAATCATAACCGTTTCCGGGCCCAAGAGTAAGATTGAGCGGATTAAGGAGGTTGTGGCTGAGGTCAATGTAGCCGGCGCATCCCAATCCTATAGCAGCTATGAGAAACTAAGAGCCTTTGATGAGGAGGGGGAAGAAATTACCTCGAACCTTACCTTTAGTCAAAGCTATGTATCCATAAATATCAATATCTATGAAACCAAAATGATCGATGTCAAGGTAAATGCAGTCGGCAAGCCTGCACAGGGATATACGGTGGTGGAGGTTGATTATGAACCGAAAAGCATAGAGGTAGCAGGAAGTGAAGAGCTTCTGAATAGCATTACAGAGCTTGTCATAGAAGAAGATGTAACGGATGCGAAGGAAAATATACAAAAGCCAATCAATAAAATTCAAGAGGAATTAGGAGAGGGTCTCTTTCTGGTTGGTGATGATAATGCAGTGGTAATTAATATTACGATTGAGAAAGCGGATACCAAAGAAATAACCATTTGGCCGGGTGATATTGACGTCAGAAATATGCCGAGCGACCTAAAGCTAACCTTTGTTACCACAGGTCCGATTACTATGACGATGATTGGACCCTCCAAGGAGCTTAGGAGTCTGAACCGGAATACCCTAAAGCCCTATATCGATCTAAAGGATTATACACTTGGGACTTATACGGTCAAGGTTAAAACAGACGAAGGAAAATATTCGGTGTTATCCGAGAATCCGAATGTTAGTGTGTATTTATATCTAGCAAGTGACAGCAGTGACCAATGATAGGAGGTATCTCATGGTTAGTACGAAAATATTGATTGATATTCCCGCGGGCTTGCACCTAAGACCGATTAGTGTATTATGTAATAGGGCAATTGACTTTAAAGCCTCTGTTACAATTCAAATCGGTGAGAAATCGGTCAATGCAAAAAGTGTGCTGGGAGTATTGTCAGCCTGTGTGAAGCATGGAGATGAAATTGATTTGATCTGTGAGGGTCCGGATGAAGTAGAAGCGCTCAACGTACTGAGTAATATGATAAAATGCGGATTGGGTGATGAATTTATTAAAAAATAGTTGTAAAAGAAATTCCCAAATGCTATAATGAAGGTCACTATTGATGGTATACGATTGCATGATAGTGGCCTTCACAAATACGACACCGATTTGTGAATAATTATGTCATTCTCTAATTTTTGAATATATTCTAAACACCATGTAGACGGCGATATTACCGAGTAGGCAATCAGCTATCTTGTGGTGTACTCCTACCCCTTTGCTTTAATGGATTAAAGCGTTAATCCGGTGTCCGTGCAATGGATTGGATTGTTAAATTGTGATGAATTAAGTGAATAAAAGCTACTGATACAAAAGCGTCTGCGAAGCGGATGCTTTTCTGTAAATATGGTAAGAAAGGATCTGATGTAGTTGGGACTCGAGTAGATAATACCAAGTTATTTATTATCAAGTTATACAGCGTGATTTATCGACTCCGTCGTTAATATGATTCATTTAGCATGAACGGAATAATTACATGAAATTAAGTTCAAAGTGTGATATATCTGCGACAGATATCCGTCCTTTGACTTAGACATGATCATATTAATGGGAGGATGTTATTATGTTGAATTTTAAAAGATATCAGAGAAATCCGATTGTTCATTTACCAGAGAGACAATGGCCGGGAAAGCAGATTGAGAAAGCACCCATCTGGTGCAGTGTGGATCTAAGAGATGGTAATCAGGCGTTGATCGAACCCATGGTGGTGGAAGAAAAGGTAGAATTCTTTCAGCTGTTAGTAAAGCTTGGTTTTAAAGAGATTGAAGTTGGCTTTCCTTCCGCATCGCAGATTGAGTTTGATTTTCTAAGACAACTCGTTGATCGAAAATTAATTCCGGATGATGTGACCATTCAGGTGCTGGTGCAATGCAGAGAGCATTTGCTGAAGAGAACCTTTGAAGCTTTAGAGGGGATAAAACGAGCAATTGTACATATCTACAATTCCACCTCTACCTTACAACGAGATGTAGTGTTCCATATGTCGAGGGAAGAGATCAAGCAGATTGCAGTTGAGGGTACTAAGCTGGTGAAGGAATATGCGAAGGACTTCCCCGGAGAGATTATTTTGGAATATTCCCCGGAAAGCTTTAGCGGTACCGAAGTGGATTTTGCCTTAGAGATATGCACTGCTGTCCAGGACATCTGGCAACCGACACCTGAGAAAAAGATGATTGTTAATCTTCCGGCAACGGTTGAGATGAATACACCAAATGTTTACGCGGACCAAATTGAATGGATGTGCCGACATTTTAAAAATCGAGATTCTTTAATTTTAAGTGTGCATCCTCACAATGATCGTGGAACGGGAGTGGCAATTGCTGAGCTGGCAATTTTGGCAGGTGCGGACCGGGTTGAAGGTACCTTATTCGGAAATGGGGAAAGAACGGGTAATGTTGATATCTTAACTCTTGCTTATAACATGTTTTCACAGGGGATTGACCCCGAGCTGGATATTGATAATATTAACGAGATTATAGAAGCATATGAACGTCTTTGTAAGATGAGAGTTCACGAAAGACATCCATATGCGGGTAAATTGGTATTTACTGCTTTCTCAGGATCTCATCAGGATGCAATTAATAAGGGAATTCAGGCGATGAAAGAACGCAACAGCTCCTTCTGGGCAGTTCCATATTTGCCTATCGACCCGTCGGACATTGGAAGAGAATATGAACCGATTGTTCGTATTAATAGCCAGTCCGGTAAGGGCGGTGTGGCCTTTATTATGGAGAATTATTTTGGCTTCAAGCTGCCAAAGGGTATGCATAAGGAGTTCGCTGATGTAATACAGAAATTATCCGAGAAGCAAGGTGAGATTGCTCCGGATCAGATAATGAGTGAATTCAAGAGCTGTTATCTGGAGAAGAAGGAGCCGCTACATTTCAATAAGTGCAGGATTGAAGATATTACCGATCGGGATGATTCCTGCACCAGTGTTGAGGTTCTATACACCAACCATGGTGTGGAGAAGAGCTTTGTTGCTTACGGTAATGGACCGATTGATGCTGTTCAGAGGGGATTAATGAAGGAACTTGATATAGAAATCAAGGTTCTTGATTATACCGAGCATGCACTTGGCGGTGGTTCGAATGCTCAGGCAGCGGCTTATATCCATGTGTTGGATGGTAAGACCGGAAGAACGACCTTTGGCGTTGGTGTAAGCTCAAATATTACTAGAGCCTCCATTCGAGCAATCTTTAGCGCTCTTAACCGTTTGGATTTGAATTAAGGTAACTCCTACGGACGAAATAAATATGACATTTTAACAAAGACGAGGACAATGACTTCCTATAGCATGAAAGCAGGAAGCAGAAGCCCTCGTCTTTATATATGCTCCATCCACTTTAGATCTTCTTAATTGCTTTGTACCCCCGTCTGTATTCCTATTATTGTTCCATGTAAGGTGTAAGTAGATGATTTTAAAATAATTTATTAAATAACATAATGAATAATATAATGAATATTATGACATTTTTGTAACATATTTGGAATGTCCGTCGTCTAACTAGTTGGTGGTATATTATGCATATGAAGGTGCATATTCAATTTCAATGGAGGACGAGTATCTTCTCATTGTTAAAAAACGTATTTTTGGGAAAGAATCAAGTTAATTAGAAGGTTTTGGAATCGGAGGAGGGGTGCGTAACTTGACTATCCTTCCTTAAAATGCTATAATTCCTATGCTATGGTACTGGAGGAGGACCTGATTCCAAGACACATGGAGGACAGAACATTATGAAAACAAGCATTATAGTACCCTTTCAAAGAGGTGAGGCTTACTTAAGAGACTGTCTTGACAGTCTTAAGGAGCAAGCGGGTTGTGATATGGAAA
>JAEYXC010000049.1 GCA_023428655.1 Bacillota bacterium
CAAAGCCGAATATTCTCCAAGACTAAGGCCTGCCATTACCTCAGAAACAATACCGTGTTCACGAATCGCTTGATAAGCTGCTAAGGACATCGTTACCACTGCAGGCTGTGTATTCTCGGTCAGATCAAGCTCTTCCTTTGTTCCATGGAATGCCAACTCTGTAATAGGAAAGCCTAAGCAATCGTTTGCTTCCTCAAAGACTTGTCGGCAGATGGGAAAAGCATCATAAAGCTCCTTACCCATACCGATATATTGTGCTCCCTGTCCTGCAAATAAAAGTGCTATCTTGCCCATAATATCTCCATTCTGTCATAACCTTTACCAATATCTTTTACCCATTAATCGTTCTGCTTCACCGAGCATTTCCAAGATAATATCCTGACAGCTCTGCTCTTTTTTCACTAAGGCAGCTGCCTGACCGGCCATTACACTGCCAAAATCAACGTCTCCCTGAACGACAGCCTTTGCTAAGGCACCAACACCAAGCTGTTCTATCTCAGAAACAGAAGCATTCGCCGCTTCTAACTCCGTAAATCTACGGCTTAGCTTATTCTTTAAGGTTCTAACCGGATGTCCGGTAGAACGTCCGGTAACCACTGTATCAATATCCTTTGCTCCCAGAACCTTCTGCTTATAGTTGGGATGCACCGTGCACTCATAGGCCGCTAGGAAACGGGTACCTACCTGTACTGCATCGGCGCCAAGCATGAAGGCTGCGGATACTCCTCTGCCATCTGCGATTCCGCCGGCAGCAATAACCGGAATTTCCACCGCATCCACCACCTGAGGAACCAAAACCATCGTAGTAAGCTCACCTACATGACCGCCTGATTCTGTGCCCTCTGCAATAACTGCATCCGCTCCGCTTCGTTCCATACGCTTTGCAATTGCAACAGAAGGAATAACCGGTATTACTTTAATCCCGTGAGCTTTCCACATCTCCATGTATTTCGCAGGAGAACCGGCTCCGGTTGTAACGACCTTAACTCCTTCCTCGCAGACCATCTTGGCGATATCATCAGCAAACTCACTTAGAAGCATGATATTGACACCAAAAGGCTTCTTCGTGAGCTCCTTTGCCTTTCTGACCTCGGCTCGAATCATTTCCACCGGCGCAGTTCCCCCGGCAATGATCCCCAGGCCTCCTGCTTCAGAAACTGCTGAAGCAAGAGAAGCATCTGAAATCCTAGCCATGGCTCCCTGGAAAATAGGATACTCAATATTCAGTAAATCGCATACTCTCGATTTCATCCTCTTACTATCTCCATTCTGCCGCTCTGAAGCGGCATTGCAATATAATTAATTTCTTATTCCGACACGTTTCTGCTGTTTAAATACTTCTCGATATCCCCAATTGTACCAATGCTCTCCGTATCCTCCGTTGGAATTTCGATACCGAACTCCTCCTCTAAGGACATGATAATCTGGAATAAGTCTAAGGAATCTGCATTCAAATCATCCTTTAAGGAAGTCTCTAAGGTCAAATCTGCTACCTCTACACCTAATTGCTCTGCTACTACTTCTTTAATTTTGTTTAAATCCATGGTCATATTCATCCTCCGAAATATCGGAGGACTACCTCCTTTTCGTTTAATCAGAAGGGGCAACCTGCTCCCTCCATACTATTTGTTATTGCACTATAAAGCGATATGGTACGCGTCGTCCTAAAATAACCATTACCGACACGTGATCTATGATTAAGGGCTAATGCCCACTAATCCAACTTCCATTGACTCCTACCGTTGATTACCGATACAGTCTATATCATGTTCAAAAATCCGGTTGTCATACCTAAAATGTGAAAATAATCCTATATACACCATTTTATTCCATTATCCATTAAAATATTTTAAGTATTAGTTTATAAAGGCCCTACTGCATATTCCGTTTAGATACCCCTATCTCCTGTTCACATCCACTCAACCAGTATTGCTCCACTGGTCATTCCGCCACCAAAACCGACCAATATCAGCTTGTCACCGGTTTTAAGCATTTTCTTTTGAACCATCTCGTCCAGGGCAAGCCCTATGGAGGCTGCCGAGGTGTTTCCATACCGATCCAGATTCATGTAGAACTTTTCCGTGGGTATCTTCGATAGCTTTGCTGCCTGTTCAATAATACGACAATTTGCTTGGTGGGTTACGATGAATTTGATCTCTTCCTCTGCGACGGATGCCTTTTCTAGAACGGAGCGGATATGCTCCGTAATACTTCTTACGGCAAACTTGAAAACCTCCTGCCCCTTCATCGCGATTACCGCAGGCAATGGTTCAGTGCCCTCTACCAGTGGATTGTGAAGTGGTACTGCCGATAAGGTCAGATAATCCTGCTTACTCCCATCACTCAACAGCTGCATGGAGATAATACCCGTCTCACGATCCGTGGCGCTCAATATTACAGCCCCTGCACCATCCCCAAAGAGAACACAGGTGGATCGATCCGTCCAATCCAGACTCTTTGATAAGGTCTCTGCTCCAATCACCAGGATATTCTGATACATCCCCGTTTCAATAAAGGAAGCAGCACAAGCCATTCCATAAATCAGACCACTGCAGGCTGCTGCCAAATCAAAGGCCGCCGCTCTCGTCGCCCCTAACCGTTCCTGTACCATACAGGCTACGGAGGGCATAAAGGAATCCGGGGTAATCGTTGCACAGATAATCAGGTCAATTGCCGATGCCTCCATTCCTGCACTTATTAAGGCTCGATTTGCTGCTTCATATGCCAGATCCGAGGTGTTTTCACCCGTGGATATGTGTCTTTCTCTAATCCCTGTTCTTGATGTGATCCAATCATCACTGGTCTCTACCAGCCTTGCCATATCACCGTTGGTCAATATGTTTTCCGGAACATAGCTGCCGGTTCCGGCTATCACTGCACGTCGCATTCTGAAGTCCTCCTTGAATTAATCATATTACTGGCCTGTTATCCATCTGCACCGAGATAGATTTCCTTCAGATGCTTATTCAGCTTACTTAAGGCAGTTAATAATACTTCCTCCTCCTGTGGAGTAAAATCCATCATAATAGCCTTTACCATATCAAGGTGAAATTTTTCATGAATTCGGTATGCCAGCTTCCCCCGATTGGTTAACCTGACATTCACAATTCTTCGGTCAGTGCTACTTCTGCTGCGTTCCAGATAACCCTTCTTTATTAACTTATCAACGGCAGTTGTTAAGGTTCCCATTGTGATACCTAACTCCATTGCTACTTCCGACATGGTTTTCGACCCATACAAACCGACAGCTTCCACGGTATGTATCTCCGTAATTGATATATCACTGAACGCCCCCTGCTTGATTGAATATTCCTCGATATTGTTCACATCATCATATATCTCAACCAGCATTTTATTAATTTCAAATAGCTTCTCATTCATGTGCTTCTCTCCCATGCATACTTAAGGTAACCGTCCGTATGCTGTCAATACGTTTACTTTGTATTGCAAATATTTTGATAATCAAAATATAAAGGAAAATGTTCCCCTTGTCAAGTTAATTTTTTCGCGAGAAGCCTCCCTTATTCGAGATATTATATATGGAATGTATTGACAATTCAATCATAATCTGTTATAAATTGAATATATATTCAATGAATAGGAGTTCAACGATATGGCTACAAGATTAGAGCAAAAGGAAAAAAGGCGACAGGATATCCTAATGGCAGGATTGGAATTGTTTATTCACAAAGGCTTTTCAGCCACAAAGATTAGTGACATTGCTGCTAGAGTAAATATGAGTGTCGGGCTGCTCTTTCACTACTTCAAGTCGAAGGAGCACCTGTATGAAGAGCTGATCCGACTCGGGATGTCAGGACCTAGCTCAATCATGCAGAACGATAAAAGTGATCCCTTATCCTTCTTTGAAACAACTGCGAGTCAGATTTTTGGTTATGCCTCCAATGATCCTTTGACTGCAAAGATGTTTTTACTAATGAAGCAGGTTCAATATAACGATGCCGCTCCCGAAGCCGTAAAGTTATTATTAAAGGACCAGGATACGATAAGTCAAACCTCTCTGCTGATAGAACAAGGGCAGAAAAATGGTACGATACGTGAGGGTAACCCAATGGCTCTATCGTTAGCTTACTGGGCTGCAATACAGGGCGTTTGCGAAGAGCTGGCAATCAATCCCGACTCCCCATGCCCGGAGAGTGATTGGATCGTAGATATTATAAGGAGGAAATCACAATGAAGAAAGTCATTGTTATCGGTGCCGGTATTGCCGGAATGTCTGCAGGTATTTATGCCCTACAGAGCGGTTTTGAGGTTACCATAATGGAACAACACACAATACCGGGTGGGAACTGTACCAGCTGGAAACGAGGAGGCTATTTGTTTGAAGGCGGTATGCATTGGCTGACAGGGTCAGATGTTAAGCAGCCTATCCATAGACTCTGGAAAGAGGTCGGAGCCTTAACTGAAACCACTAAGATTCACCTTCGGGATCCCTTCGTCTCCTATGAGTATAACGGCCAATATGTCAGCCTGCATCGGGATCTGAAGATGCTGGAAGAACATCTATGCTCTGTATCGCCGGAAGATACCGTTCAAATCAAACGGCTTTGTAAGGCAGTGAAAGCTTATTCCGCAATAAGCATGCCTGTTATGGATATCCCGGGAGTAGCATTAAATGCGAAGGAAAAGGGACCTTCAATGCTTGGCATGCTGCCAAAGCTCCTTCCCATCGTTCTCCGTATGAAAAGCTTTAGCAAGCAATCAGTAGAACAATATGTGCAGCGATTTAGGAATCCTGCAATAAAGCTTCTTCTTTCGCAGGTAGTCGGTGACGAGTATGATGTAAATTCGTTAATGTTTACATTAGCCTGCCTTGCTTCCGGGGATGGCGGCTATGTTGAAGGAGGTTCTCTGAAGATGGCAGCTAATATGGCTAAGCGCTTCAAGGACCTGGGTGGCACTATTTCTTACGGTACCAAGGTAGAAAAGATATTGCTGGAAGACAACAAGGCCACCGGTGTAATTGCAAATGGAGAAAAACTCATTTCCGATGCAGTCATTGTTACGTCGGATACACGTTATGCTATCGATAAGCTCTTTGATCAACCGATTAATGAGCCCTGGGCAGATAGCATGCGAAAGAACACCTATCCGGCAAATTGTACCTTTATCTGCTTTGGCGTTGAAGCTGATTTATCCCATATACCTGAAGCAGTTATATACACCCTAAATAAACCGATCGAGATTGCAGGTCATCCGATTAATTCCCTCAGTATTAACAATTATGCAAGCTATGATGGGTACTCCCCGAAGGGATGCAGTTCCCTTACACTGCTCCTCGATGGTTATTATGATTATTGGAAAACAGCTATGGAATCAGGTTCATATGTACATAAGAAGCAAGAACTGGCTGAGCAAATCATTACTCATTTGGAGGAGAAGCTCCCTGAGATTAAAAATAAGGTTAAGATCTGGGATGTCGCAACGCCCTTAACCTACGAACGTTACTGCGGTACATACCAAGGTTCTTGGATGACAATGCAGACTCCTCACAGTCCAAGGGCTACATACCCTTGCAAACCATCCGGTATCGGCCAGCTCTATCTTGCCGGTCAGCGAATGCAGCCTCCCGGTGGTCTGCCGGTGGCTCTCATAACAGGACGCCAAGCTGTACAATACCTATGCAGAGATCAAAATATTACATTTCAAGGAAAAGTATAACAAACCGGATTGTCCGCCTGTGGCAACCAACCGATAATAAATACAGTATAAAAGCCGCTCCTTAATAATAAGTCACGGCTTTTATACTGTATGCGGAAAAAATTAGGGGGAAGGATTAAATCACGTGATAAATTATCTATACCTCAAACAATAAATCGCCATAAGTAGGAACTGGCCATAAATCCTTTTCCACGATTACCTCAAGAGTATCAATGGGTGCTCTAAGCTCTGCCATAGCAGGGAAAACAGACTCTCTAAAATACTTTGACTGCTCCGCTATATCACTAAGGGAGTTCGCATAGGCGGTAACCTCCTGAAGCTTCTGTAATGCCACCTGGGTCTTAGCAAGCAGAGAAGAAACCTCTTTCAGCAATCCGCTTTGAACACTGACATCTGCATCAGCCACAGCGGTCTTAACAGCAATAATGGAATCCGCAAGCTTCTTGGTATATGAAATAATCGCAGGAATGTATTTAACCGTTGCCATAGAAATCATTGTCTTTGCTTCGATGTTAATCGCTTTTGCATAAGACTCATATAAGATCTCCGCACGGGAATGCAGCTCCACGTGAGAAAATACATGATGCTTTTCAAACATTTCAATGGACTTTTCAGTAACCAATGCAGGGATTGCTTCTACCATCGACTTAATATTCGGAAGTCCTCTTCTAGCTGCTTCTTCTACCCAAGCATCCGAATAACCATTGCCATTGAATACAATTCTCTGATGATCGGTCAGAGTTTTCTTGATTAAATCATGAACGGCGATATCGAAGTTATCTGCCTTCTCAAGCTCATCCGCCATTTCGCTAAGTACATCTGCTACAATCGTATTAAGTACAGTATTGGCCATTCCGATGGACATGGAGGATGCTACCATACGGAACTCGAATTTATTACCGGTAAAGGCAAAGGGTGAGGTACGATTACGATCCGTAGCATCCTTCTTAAGCTCAGGTATCGTATGCACGCCTACATTCAGCTTGCCGCCATCCTTACTGCTTTTTGCTTCTCCGGTCTCAATTAATTGTGCAATTACATCCTCCAGCTGTGTTCCCAAAAATACGGAAATAATGGCGGGAGGTGCCTCATTTGCACCTAGTCTGTGATCATTCCCGGGGTTCGCGGCTGACACACGAAGAATATCTGCATGAAGATCCACTGCCTTCAAAACTGCTGAAAGGATCAATAGGAACTGTACATTATCATGAGGGGTCTTGCCGGGATTCAAGAGGTTCTTACCGGTATCCGTAACCATTGACCAGTTATCATGCTTACCGGAGCCATTTACTCCTGCAAAGGGCTTTTCATGCAGCAGACAAGCCAGTTTATGGCGATTAGCCACCTTCTTCATACATTCCATAACCAACTGATTATGATCAGTAGCAATGTTGGCTGATGCATAAATCGGCGCTAATTCGTGCTGAGCGGGAGCAACCTCATTATGCTGGGTCTTAGCGGTAACACCCATCTTCCAGAGTTCTATATTAAGCTCCTTCATAAAGGATGCCACTCTCTCCTTAATGCTTCCGAAGTAATGATCATCCAACTCCTGGCCCTTCGGTGGCATTGCACCGAATAAGGTTCTTCCGGTGAAGATAAGGTCATCTCTTTGAAGGTATTTTGCTTTATCTACTAAGAAATATTCCTGCTCCGGTCCGACGGATGCGGTTACACGCTTCACATCGCCATGACCAAACAACTTCAAAATTCTAACCGCTTGATTACTGAGTGCTTCCATGGAACGAAGTAATGGAGTTTTAACATCCAGAGCTTCTCCTGTATAGGAACAGAAGGCAGTGGGAATGCAAAGGGTAACACCTGCAGCGTCTTCTCTTAGGAAGGCCGGTGATGTACAATCCCATGCGGTATAGCCTCTTGCCTCAAAGGTGGCTCTAATTCCGCCGGAAGGGAAGGAGGAAGCATCGGGTTCTCCCTTGATAAGCTCCTTACCTGAGAATTCCATAATAATCTTGCCATCTGCAGTAGGACTGATAAAGGAATCATGTTTTTCTGCTGTAATTCCGGTCAAAGGCTGAAACCAATGTGTATAAT